>CALFSV010000063.1 GCA_937916485.1 uncultured Paracoccaceae bacterium
ACTCACGAGACAATTTCAAGCTCAATCGAACCGCCGCTCTTACTGAGTGGCGCCAGCTATTGAGAGCATAGATTCAGGCTGCGCCAGTAATCCGATGCGAGTTCTCATTCGTCTGACAGCACCGCAAAGCAAGTTTTTACGAAACGCCCTCTAATGCTCGTGACGCCTGAACAGAGGGGCGTGCTTTCATGCGCTCGTAATGAGCTTGCACATTTGGGGGCAGATCCCAGCCAGCCACATCAACAGCCCAATATTGCGTGTAATAAAGCGCTGTATCAGCAATCGTGAAATCACCCATCAAATAGTCTTTGCCAGCCAGTTGTTTGTCGACGACATCAAAGGCAGCAAGCATCGCGTTCATCCCGCGCTCACGCAGTTGTTTGTAGTCTTCAGCGCTGTCTGAATATGCATCAGGACGACGGAATAACCGCCACGACAGCATATGGACTGTACCAACAATGAAATCCATCGCTTCGATTGTGCGGGCAAGGCCTTCCGGATCGCTTGGCACAAGTTTCTTTTCAGGGTTAGTCATCGCCAACCACATCGCGATGGCTGCGTATTCCGTCAGAACGCTGCCGTCATCACGCACAAGCGCGGCTACTTTGCCTTTCGGGTTTAGCGCTTTGTACTCTGGCGTCTTTTGTTCACCTTTGGAGAAGTCCACAATCTTGAGATCATAGGGCAGGCCCACTTCTTCCATAAGGACGTGGATCCCGATTGAGCAGGTCTTTTTCGCGTAACACAGTGTTGTCATTGTTATTCTCCCTAAACCCAATCCAAGCTGGTTGGATAATGCAATGTTATCTTTGGACGGATAAGTCAGATGGACGCGACTATCAAACAGAAATCGAGAAAATAAAAATCAACATTCCAAAAATTGTATAATAAGTATGACATATTATCATTTTACCAAATAAATAATATATAATAACAAAACGATACGATCAATCTCGAAGGGTTCCTTAAGGAGATGAAAACAATGCTGGATGCACCGATGATTGACCCACATGAGCTTCGTAATGCCTTCGGGTGTCTGCCAACAGGTGTCACTGTTGTTAGCATGTTGGATGAGGCGGGTAAGCCAACTGGTGTGACTGTTGGATCCTTCACATCGCTTAGCATGTCGCCTGCTTTGTGCTTGTTCTCGCTTGGTAAACAGCAGGCAAGCGCGCGTTTGTTCAAAGAAGGCACTCCATTTGTTGTCAATGTGCTGTCCACTGATTTAGAAGGTCTCGCGTGGCAGTTTGCTAAACCTTTGGAAGATAAGTGTGCAGGTGCAGAGCTCACTGAATCCTTGGTTCAAGCACCGCGCCTAAAAGACGCTATCGCGCATTTTGCGTGCCACGCCTATACGATCCATGATGGTGGAGATCACATAATCGTTGTCGGTGAAATATTAGACTTTGATCACAAAGAAGGCGACGCGTTGATCTTTTATCGTGGTCAAATGCAGACGTCGGCACCTCTATGAACCGGCATCCAAAGCTAGACGAAAGCGCTCTTTCAGCGGATCAACAAGTGATCCATGATGATATAGTCAATGGTCCGCGCGGCGCGGTTGTTGGACCGCTTAGGGTTTGGCTGCAAAGTCCGGGGCTCGCCAAACATGCACAGGCTTTGGGACAATACGCTCGCTATGATAGCGTTTTGCCGCAGGTCTTGTCAGAACTCGCGATCTTGGTGACGGCGCGGTATTGGTCGTCAGGATTTGAGTGGTCGCATCATGTTCCGATTGCAATAGAAGCGGGTGTACCGAGCGGTGCGGTAGATGCGATTTCCAACGCAAAGTGCTACGCTTTTGAGGACGCAGAAATGCAGGCTGTCTTTGATTTCGCGGTGGAGTTGCATTTGCTAAAAAACTTAACAGACGTGACATACGACAAGGCTTTGGCCCTTCTAGGACAGCAAGCTTGTGTCGATTTAGTCGGCGTCTGCGGGTACTATACTCTGATCTCGATGACGATCAACGTGTTTGATGTGCCTGACGGCGAAGGCCCTGAACTGCCAGCGTTGGATGTAGATTTGGGCGACTATTTCGCTGCCTAAGCCACTGCCGCGGCAGTCTTCGCCATGATTTTCTGAATGTGGCGGTGTGAAGATCCATTCGCGTTGTTCGGGTCTGGCTCCATCATCCATGATCCTAAGTCTCGCGCCTGCATATGGGCGCGCATGGAGGCTGGAACACGTATGGAGGAGTAGGTCTCTAACGACGTTGCGGCATGCTCAGCCAAGCACAATGCATCCTCGGCGGCTTTGGTGACGCCCATCCCAACATGAGGTCTTGCGACGCAAGCAGCATCTCCGGACAAAACAACGCGGCCATTCTGCATCGTTGTAGAATGGTGATCATAGATTGGGGTGAAGAAAGGGCGTTCTGAGTGGTTTAAGATTTCCACGAATGCAGCCGGAAGCACTTCGTTCGCACGTGTGAACATCTCTTGTAGAAGGTCGCCGCGCACCAAAGGAGGCGGGATTGAAATCGGGTGATGCTGTCCTGTTTCATCCGTCAACATATTGCGCAACACATCCGCTGGGGCAGGGGAGTACCACACAAAATTATAACGCCTATGCCCCTGGCGCAGGTCATTGTTTGGCCCAGCAATCGGGTAGCCGACAATCTGGTTTTGCGCAGGCATAAAGAAAGAAAAATGTTCAAAGACGTCAGCGTGCACATCCCGTGGAATATCTCGCTCATGCGCCAACGCGCGCCATACAACGTAGCCCGCGTATTGCGGTACGACCTCGGGCAGCATCTGCGCACGAATGGCAGAGCGAAAACCATCCGCACCAATAAGCAAATCAGCGGTGCGCGTTGTGCCATCGTCAAATAGCGCAGTTACGTTGTCAGCAGTTTGCGTATAACCCGTGATGCGTGCTCTAAGATGATATGACCCCTCAGGGATCAACCGCCGCAGTATTTGATGGATGCGATCCCAAGAGGTCACGACTTGTGCGAACGGCAACGTCGCAACGCGGCCACCGTTTTTATGAAATGCCACACGATCGTGCACTTGAACGCCAAGATCTGTCAGATCGGCACCTACCGCGCGTAACGCTTTAATCAAGGCGTCGTGAGTTACGATGCCCGCGCCACGACCGGAAAGTTCGACGTCGGTGCGCTCATAAATATCGACGTTCCATCCTGCTTTAATGAGCGCTGTTGCTGCGAACAGCCCACCGATAGAGCCACCACTGACAATTGCACGTTTAATCACGGGGGCGCTCCATATTTATTTATCAACCTATAGATAGTATGGTTCGCACAGGATCAAGATTGTTTAAAGTGGATCACCCAGAGAGCTTACTCATTTCTTCCGTGTACCAGTCGCCAATCTCGCTGGCGGTCATCCATGCGACGCCTTCGTGGCCGCTGATATAATCGAGCAGCCCTTCAAGATAGCGAATACGGTGCGGCACACCTGTCACATAGGGATGGATCGAAATCGCCATGACACGCGCATTGTCCGCGCTTTCCGAGTAGAGGCGATCAAATTGATCACGCCCGCGGCGCAGGAATTCATCAGAGCAATGTTGTTGAAGCGCGTAAACCGCAATGTCATTCATTTCCACAGTGTAGGGGACCGTCGTGATTACCCCGTGCGGCGTATCCACTTCTTGCGGAAGATCATCAAGCACCCAGTCGGCCACATATTTCACACCTGCTTCGCTGAGCAGATCAAGGGTCTCTTCGGTCTCAGTCAGCCCGGGGCTTTCCCAAGACGTAGGGCGCTTGCCAGTGAAGGCCTCAATAGTATCCATAGCTTGATGGATCGCGGCGCGCTGATCAGTCAATTTGTGCATCGGACCCTGTAAATGCCCGTGGCCCATAAACTCCCAACCCGCGTCAAGCCCGGCTTGGGCGACGCGAGGGTAGCTGTTACAGACGTTGCCATTAATCGCTAAAGTCGTTGGAATCTTGCGCGAGGTCAGGGCTTGGTGCTGTCGCCAAAAGCCAGAGCGCATACCGTATTCATGCCAGGACCAATTCGGAACATCTGGTAACAAAGGCTTGCCCATAGG
Organism: uncultured Paracoccaceae bacterium; assembly: GCA_937916485.1. Next base: position 4,024 of record CALFSV010000063.1, read on the forward strand.
CGGCGGCAAAACAGTGCGTGGCATAGGGCTTTCGATGCCCCAATCCTCGACGTTCACAATGACCCAGACCGCAAGCCGTTTGCCATCGGGTAAGGTCAGTTTGGGACGATCCACAATGGCTTGGTAAGGTAGGCGATCTGTAAGGCGCATTAGAACTCCAAAAACTGTTTTAAGGCTGCGTTGAACGCATCCGCTTGGTTGAGGTTTGCGATATGTGCGCAATTGGGGATGTCTACGTAGCGTGCGTTGGGTGTCGCGGTGAACATGCTCTCCATTTCAGCTGCAGGCGCGCCGAAATCATCAGCGCCCGAAATAAACAGAGTGGGGAGTATCAGGTCGCCCAAACGGTGCTTGTAATTCAAGCTTTGCAAAGCGCGTGCGCAGCCTGTGTAGCCGGCGACTGTTGTTTGCGCAAAATCACTGGCGAGCTGAGCGACAAGATCCGCGTTGGAGCTTAGGAAATCAGGGGTTAGCCAGCGCTCAACCGTGCCATTCCAGATCGTTGTTATTCCGCCATTTGAAATCGCTGCGATGCGGTCATCCCAACTTCTGACAAAGGCCGCGGGATTGTCTGCGCGTGCGCAGGCGCAAACAATTTTGTTGAAGCGCTCCGCATGGTTAAGCCCGAGTCCGAGACCTGTCATACCGCCCAAAGACAGACCAATGTAGTCCGCCGTCTCGATCTCAAAGTGATCAAGGACTGCAATCGCATCGGCAGTGAGGTCGTCGAAATTATAATCGCCCTCTGGGGTGCTTGATTGTCCATGACCGCGTGTGTCGTAACCGATCACGTTGTAGTGCGCTTCAAGCACCGCCCTTTGTGGCGCCCACATATCAAGACCCGCACCCAGCGAGTTCGACAGCAAGATCGCTGGTCCATCTTTCCGTCCAGTGGCTACAGCAGAAAGCGTAACGTCCGCGCGTTTGATCTCTACACGCGCGCTCATTACGATGTGCCGATTGCAGCGTTTACGATCGGCATAGTTTTCTCTGCCAGTTTGATCATCGAGTTGCGGCCAAGTTCCACATCGGCCCAATCTTTGCCGGCATATAGCAGCTTACCAAAGTCACCTACTTCTTCGCGCAGTGCGAGCAGATCATCCGCCACTTTGTCGGGTGTGCCCCAGATTATGCAGTCCTCAAGAACACCGTCGAGTGTGACCTCATCATCGGTCATGCTCTGGTCAGCTTTGAACAGGTTTGTGCGACCATGCTTCTTCATTTTGGTTAGCAGCTGCGAATAGTAGTAACGGTAAGGACTTTGCGGTCCCAGCGCATATTCTTTCGCTGTTGCCATATCGTCCGCGACGAAAATGGATTTTGCTACACGCCAGTTTGCAGGGTCTGCTTTACGACCCGCACGCTCGCAACCCTTTACGTAATTTGGCCAATGAGTTTTGGCCCATTGCTTCAGGAGGAAGTTCGCCGAAATAGGATCCCATCCGCGTGCAGCAGCTTCGGTTACACCTTTGGAAAACGGCGCGACAGCTGTCACGACGATAGGTGGGTGCGGGCGTTGCAGCGGTTTGGTCATAATGCCTTGACCGATGGAGAGTTCCATCTGTGTCTCGGTCGAGATGTTCCAGAACTCGCCTTTGATGTTGTAGGGCGCTTCGGATTCCCAGATTTTCAGGATGTGGTTGATACCCTCAAGGAACATGGCTGGGCGATCCGCGTGCAGGCTTTCAAACACCTCCGCATCTGTCGCCAAACCGCCCGGAGAAATGCCAAAAATAAAGCGACCATCTAGCATATGATCAAGCATCGCAACTTGGCCTGCTATTGCAGCAGGGTGTGTGTTAGGCAAATTAACCGTGCCGGTACCCAGATTAATTTGCTTCGTAGCAGCTGCGATCCAAGCGATGAAGCTAATGCAATGGGTGATGTTTTCAGCAGCATCAGTTGTGTGCTCGCCCACATAAGCTTCAACAAAACCAAGTTCATCTGCGAGCAAAAAGGCTGCGCGATCTTCGTGTAGTGAGGTGCGCCAATCTTTCCCAACCGGGTGGATCGGCATTGTAAAAAATCCAAGTTCCATATTCGTCTCCGACAATTTTTTCTAAATCTAGAGCGTAGGGTGCATTTTGGAAAATTATAAAAACTGCATCTGAATATCAATGAATCAGATAAGAGATCTTGGGAGAAGCGTGGCTAAGATCGGGAAAGCCAACACGAGGAAAGCGGCGACCAAAATTAAAATGAAATATGGTGCGGAGCCGATGAAGATCTTTTTCAACGTCGCCGTAGGGTCGGGTACGGATCCTCTTACCGTATAGACCAAAAGCCCGAAAGGCGGTGACAAAAGACCTGCTTCGATAATCAGAATACCAAAGATTGCGAAAGCAACTGGGTCGTAACCCATCGATACAGCTAGCGGCGCAAAGATCGGCACTGTCAAAAGGATGATCGAAATACTGTCGATTAGCATTCCAAGGATTAACCAGATGAAAGCCATCAGCAGGATCAGCATAAAGGGGCTGAGCTGGCTGTCGATGAAGATCCCTTGGATATAATTCACCCCGCCCCCCAGCGCGAGAAGGCGAGAATACATTTGAGCAGCGATCAGTAAGAACATGATCGGCGCCGTTGTGCGGCCAGCTTGATAGAGACTTTGGATGATATCATCGGTGCGCATACCTTTTATGATGCCTATAATAAGCGCGCAAATAACACCGAAAGCGGCTGCTTCAGTCGGGGTAAACCAACCTAGCCAAATACCGCCAATTACTACCATGATGAGTGCGAGAATTCCTAAGCCCCCAATCAGCTCAGAACGTTTTTCCACTGGCGTTGGTTCAGTTATTGGCTTGTCATAAGCCGGTGCGATTTCAGGGTTCATCTTCGCAGCAATAATCACATAACCAGAGAATAATAACGCAAGCACCAAGCCTGGAACTATACCCGCCACAAATAATGCACCCACTGACATTTCAGTCAAGATAGCCCAAACGATCAGCAACACTGATGGTGGGATCAACATGCCAAGGCAGGCAGAGCCAGCAACAGCGCCAAGAGCAAAGCTTTGTTTGTAACCAAGCTTCATCATTTCAGGGTAGGCAATCCGGCTGAATGCAGCAGCGGACGCGATGGAAACTCCGGTGACCGCCGCGAACACGGTATTGCCCGCGATTGTTGCAATAGCGAGACGGCCAGGCAAGCGGCGCAGTGTGCGATCGCAAATGCGGTATAAGTCTCCTGCGGCCCCGCATCGCCAGACAAAATCCCCCATTAAAACAAAGAGGGGGATCACTGCGAAAACGTCCTTTCGTATGGCTTCGTAGGCGGTGTTAGACATTATCGAGAGAGCTGCTTCCGTATTGCCACGGAACATTATGTAGACTCCCACACCGGAACACAGTGCGAGCGCGACGCCAATGTGGACCCCAAGCAGGATCAATACAATCAGTACGCCGAGCATCATTAGTACAATATCACCACCCATGTAGTGCGCTCCTAATTTTCTAACCGTCGCAGAGCGCCAGGCGCTTCATTTTCTAGCACTAATTCGCCGCGCCAATCGATCCAAATCATGTAGGCATAAGCAAAAGCGCCAAATGCGGACATTGCCGCAATCGCGCCGCGCACGGGCCAAGTTGGTACGCGCAATGAGCCTTCGCCCTCGTACTCGCCTATACGATAGGCGTCATAGAATGACGGGATCGTACCCCATATCAAAGCAAGAAAAAGTGCTAGGCCGAAAAGGGATGCTAGGGTGCGTAAGATACGCCGCATCGTTGGTGGTACAGCATCTGAAAGTATCGTCGTGCGCAGCATCGAGCCTGAGTAGATTGCCAGAGGGATTTGCAAGAACGTGATTGTTACGATTGAGTTTTGTAAAATTTCTTTCGTGCCCGGAATAGGTCGTGTCAGAAAAATTCTGCCTATCACGTCACCAAAAATGAGAAGTGCGAGAGCGAGCGTCCAGAATGCTGAGATAATATGCAGCATACGAGCGCCCTTAATATGTGCCTTCATTTTGGCTTTCCCTATACAATACTAGCTTAATGTAAGAACGCTAACCGATGGCGCGTGAGGATCAAGCGCTTATTTAGCGATTGATAAATTAATTTTGGAATCGGCCATAGAGTTTCTTGACCACCGCGACGCGATGTGCAGACATTGCGTTACCTGCAACTGATAAAAAAGCCGACTAAATTGGCAAACAGTGCTTGATAAGCGGTCAAGGCCGCACATCCTGGGAGGAACTTTAATGAAAAAGACAATAACCTTAAGCCTTGGGGCTCTCGCGCTTTCTGCTTTAGCGGCTCCACTCGCGGCGGACACGTTCACGCTTCGTATTGGCTCTGGCCATCCAAATGGTCCGGCGGTATATGTGACTGATACTGCAAATTTTTTCGTACCTGAAGTTGTGCGCCGAGTTGCAGCTGAGACAGATCATGAAATCGAATTTGTCGAAGGATATGGCGGCGCAATCGCTGGTGTTGCAGAGACGTTAGAAGCAGTCCAGAACGGCATTCTTGACGTAGGCGCGTACTGCATATGTTTTGAGCCTGCCAAACTGTTCCTGCACAATTTTCCTTACTACGCGCCTTTCGGATCCCAAGATTCGGCACAAGCGATGACGGCTGTGCGCTCGGTATATAATGATGTTCCGTGGCTCACCGAGCAGTTCACGAAGGAGTACAAACAAGAATTATTAGGCCTGCATGGTTGGGACAACTATCACTTGGGCACGACAGACCCGTGGGATACGGTTGACGACTTGAAAGGTGTCAAAGTTGGTGGCGCGGGTCCGAACTTACCGTGGCTAGAGTTTGCTGGCGCAATCCCCGTGCAATCAACATTGCCAGATGGCTATCTTTCGCTTCAAACAGGCGTTTATAATGGCTGGTTGATGTTCCCATCTGCCTATCTTGGCTTCAAATTTCATGAGCCTGCACCCAACTATACATTGGTGGGTTTCGGTGCGATGCCAGTCAATGCGCTGACAATGAACAGCCGAACAATGGCGAGCCTCCCAGAAGATGTCCAAGCGATTATTCGTGAAGTTGGCCAAGCCTATGAGGACCAATCCGGTGCATCTTTGAACGCAGCCCAAAAGCGTGGACTTGACGGTTTAGAGGCAGCGGGCGCTAACGTGAAGTCTTTACCCGCGGATGCACGTGCAGGCTGGGCGGAATCACTTGTTGGTTTCCCACAGCAGCAAGCCACTGAAGCGGACAGCCGTGGCATGCCAGGTAGCGAAGTTTTAAAAGCCTATCTTGCCGCAGCAGAAGCTGCAGGCGTTGAATGGCCAGTGGCCTACGCTGTCGAGTAATCGACGCTTCACAACAACAGAATATAGAAAGGCGCGCTCATTTGAAGGCGCGCCTTTTCCTATGCAAGATTATTTACAGTCTGCCTGATCGAGTGACATCAAAATACGTTCTGGCGTCATGGGCATCTGCCAAATGCTTGCCCCCAATGGCGACAATGCGTCGTTCACAGCATTCAATATCGCCGCGGGCGCTCCGCCTGTTCCCGCCTCTCCCGCACCTTTCGCGCCAAGTATGGATGTCTTAGTTGGCGTTTCGATGTGAGCGATTGTGATTTCTGGCATTTCACTGGCCATGGGCACCATATAGTCGGCCATCGTAGCATTGAGGAACTGACCATCGGGCGAATAGTGGCACTCTTCATAAAGTGCGCCACCGATACCTTGGACAACGCCGCCCCGGATCTGCTCATCCACTAATAAGGGGTTGATGACGCGGCCACAGTCTTCGACAGCCCAGAAGTGCAGCACTTTGACAAAGCCTGTTTCGATATCAACCTCCACATGCGCAGCCATTGCGCCGTTTGTGAATACGAATGGGAAATCGGTAACGCGATAATGACGCGTAGCAATTAGTTCGGGGTTGAGATCATTAGGTAGTTCATTGCCACGATAATATACTGTACGCGCAAGATCTGCTAAAGTCAGGCGCACGGAGCCATCGATATCAGTGACAGCACCACTTTGAATGTCGAGTGTTTCAACACCTGTTTGCAGCATGACACCTGCCACTTCGAGCACTTGATCCTTCAGTGCTTGCGCTGCTTGCAACATAGCTTCACCGCCAATTCCGGCACCGCGCGAAGCCCATGTGCCTCCGCCATAGGGTGTGGTTGCGGTGTCGCCTGTAGTGACTTTCACGCGGTTGAGATCAACTCCAAACACACCAGCCGCAATCTGCGCGAGAATAGCGTTTGTGCCTTGTCCTTGTTCGGTAATTGAAGATGAAATATGAAGCGCACCACCCGCATCAAGGCGCACAGTTGCGCCATCTTGAGATGCAATAGGCGCCCCGCCAATGCCATAGAACATTGGGCTGGGGTTGGTAACTTCGACCATTGAAACAAAGCCAATTCCGTGGTAGATACCCTTTTTGCGAGCCAAGGTTTGCCTCACGCGCAGACCATCGTAATCCATCAGATCGGTTAGTTTGCGCAGAGCGCGTTTGTGGCTGAGATCATCAAGCTTCATCCCCGTCGCAGAAGTGCGCGGGTAACTGTCATCCGCCATCAAATTGATCTCACGCAGCGCAACCGGATCCATACCAATCTTTCGCGCTGCGTCTTCCAGCAAGCCATCCGCGATTGCCATAGCAATTGGGTGGCCGACGGCGCGGTACTGGCACATCAGCGTTTTGTTCTGGAATACGACGCGCCCTTTCGCGCGGTAATTTTCCATCACGTAAGGGGCTCCCGTTAGGTTCAGAACTTGATTACATTCAATTGCTGAAGTGCGTGGATACATAGAAAACGGGCCGATGCCAGTAAGATCATCAAAGTCTATACCTACGATTTTTCCCGCTTCGGTAACCCCCATCTTAGCTCTCACAATATGATCGCGTGCGTGGATGTCTGTTAAAAAACTTTCGAATCGATCGGCAATAAACTTCACAGGTCGTTTGAGTAGTTTAGCGGCTGCCGCTGTCGCAATCTCATCGCCATATGTGTGGATTTTTATCCCGAAAGAGCCGCCGACGTCGTTGGAAATGACACGTATGTTTTCTTCGGGTAGGTCGAGATGCTTGGAGAATATTACCTGCATCATATGCGGGGCTTGCCCAGAGTAGTAGACGGTAAGTTTGTTCTCAGAGGGATCATAGTCACACACCGTACCACGAGTTTCCAAGGTGACACCAGTGTGGCGACCAAAGCGAAACTCGCGCTCCACCACATGTACGTCAGGCGCGGCAAAAGCAGCGTCGATATCGCCTGCGACGACATCGCGTTCCCAAGCAAGGTTGCTTCCAAGTTCTGAGTGAATAATTGGCGCACCCGTATCCAAAGCGGTCTCCGAATCGACGGCTGCGGGGAGCTCATCATAATCCACATAGACCAGCTCGCAGGCATCTTCGGCTAAAGCGCGAGATGTGGCGATGATCATCACAACAGGCTCACCTTGCCAACGCGCCACCCCTACCGCAAGTGGGTGCTGCGGCATGGAGCGAAGGCCTGCGAGATGGGTCAACGTGCCGACATAGGGCGCGACATGCTTGGCTAAGTCTTCACCAGAGTACACCGCGACCACGCCCTTAGCTGCGCGTGCCCCTTCCGTATCAATCGAGAGGATCTTTGCATGCGCATGTGGGGATCGTACGAATGCGGCATGCGCCATACGGGGTAGTTTTTGGTCATCAATGTAGCTTCCGCGCCCTTGCAACAAACGCGCCGCGTCTGCGCGGGGCTCTGGTTTGCCGATGTAGCGATTTGGCTTGTCGAAGATATGCGCCGGACCGGTCATACGCTTGTCTCCTCGATCACGTCACAAATTGCGTTAACGATGGATTGATAGCCGGTGCAGCGGCAGTAATTTCCAGAGATATGCTGACGAATGATATCGCGATCTGCACTGCCGCCAGCGTTTACATATCCAAGCGCACTGGCGAGCATTCCGGGAGTGCAAAAGCCACATTGCAGAGCGTTGTGTTTAGTGAAGGCCGCCTGTAGCTGCGCACTTTGGCCGTTTTCAGCAAGGCCCTCGATTGTGGTGATCTCTTTGCCGTCAGCTTGCGCTGCAAGCATCAAACACCCGCGAACCGTGTCTCCATTTACGGTTAAAGTACATGCGCCACAAACACCGTGTTCACAGCCAACATGGCTACCTGTCAACGAAAGCTCTTCGCGTAGAAAATCGACTAAGTTTAGGCGGGACGGAACGGTTGCGCGCACATCTTCGCCATTAACGCGTAGGCTGATATCTATATAGCGGCTCATGTTGTCATTCCTTTCAGCGCGCGTTTCAAAGCAACCCCAGCAAGACGCTGACGGGTCTTATAATTTGCTTTGAGATCATCGGTGAAATCGATACTATCGAGGTGTTCGAGAACGGATGAGAAATCGGCTTGTTTTTCAAGTGCCACTTCAAGTTCTGGCACGCGCATTGCACGATCTGCTACCCCGAAAAAGGCCGCGCGATATGTGTTCGATGTTTGAGCGATAGCAACCCCTGCGAGGGCGTAATCACCGTGCCGCTGTGTCAGCTCGTGAAAGCCAAAACGTTGTTCGGACGTTGCAACTGGGATGTGAATTGCTTTGATGAGTTCACCATCCAAAGCTGTTTCGAACATGCCAAGAAAGAAGTCATCGGCACTTAGCATGCGTGTGCCATCTGGCCCTTCGATTTCGATGTTTGCGTTCAATGCGAGCATCATCGCGGGCATTTCTGCCGCTGGATCAGCAAGCGCTAGAGAGCCGCCAATCGTGCCACGATTACGGATCGCATCATGGGCGATATGGGGCAGTGCGAGGCTGAATAGTGGGATATGCTTTTGCACTGCAGCATCACCCTTTAACTCGGCGTAAGACGTCATTGCGCCAATACGGATTGTATCGCTTTCCACCCAAATACCACGCAGCTCGCTTAGATTGACGAGGTCGATCAAGGCCTCGGGCGCAGCCATTCTAAAATTCATCATCGGCATCAAGCTTTGTCCACCCGCGAGCGGCATAGCTTCGCCATCATATTCGGCGAGCATCGCAACGGCAGCAGCTAAACTTGCTGGTCGTAGATAGTCAAAGTCTGGAGCTTTCATGATGTCTCCTAGCTAGATGGATTCGTCGCCCAACCTTTACGCGACATACAACCTAAGTTATCGAGTTATAAATAAGGATCAAGCTAGGAATCAAAACAATGACCCAAAAACTTATGCCAGACAGCCAAGCGCCCGAACTTTCATTGCCTTTGGTTGGCGGTGGAACTTGGGCGCTTGCCGATCAAACCCCAAAAAACTTCACGATGGTGATTTTTTATCGTGGCCTACATTGCCCTGTATGCAAAATGTATCTGAGCAAGCTAAATGAGCTGACCGATATGGCGGCAGATGCTGGTGTCAACGTAGTTGCCGTGTCCATGGATCCCGAAGATCGCGCAACACAAACCAAATCGGAGTGGGAGCTTGCCAACCTCGATATCGCATACGGCGCAACGGTAGATGATGTGCGCAACTGGGGGCTTTATCTATCGACAGCCTTCAAAGAAACCGAAATCCCCCAGTTTGCGGAGCCAGGTTTGTTTTGGGTGCGTCCAGATGGACGTTTATACCTGATTGATATCTCAAACATGCCGTGGTCACGCCCTGATGTGGGGTTTTTGCTGTCTAAAGTTAAGTTCGCGATGGACAACAGCTATCCCGCGCGCGGAACGACTGCCTAAGTTTGTTTTGGGCCGTTCAATTTGATTTCTAACCCGGCCATGAGCGCTGTGATTGCATCGGCGATCACGCGGTCTTTGTCGGTGGAGATCGCGCTTTCATAGATTAGATCCCGTACGCCATAATAAAAGATGCCGCCGTGTGTGACCCACACGAATTCAACTTCGCAGTGTTTTGGAGGGACGTCTGGCAATCCAAACTCAACGCGTGCTTCAATAAGGATGGGTTCCAGAATGCGCTGACGCACCAGTTGCATGTAACGGCGATTGATGTCGACGCCCTTGAGGCCTGAGAACAGGAATATCCGCATCCATTCGCGATTAAAAATCGCGTCAGTGTAGACTTTGTAAAACGTATTCAAGCGATCTGCCAAGGGTCGTGAGCGATCACGCAAAAGTGGCTCCCATTCAGGTTGCCAACGTTTGACGTAAACGGCGTCGTATACTTCTGAGATCAAGTTGTTTTTGGATGGAAAATAACGATACAAAAGCGGTTGAGTGACACCAAGCTTCTTGGCCAAGCCGCGGGTCGAGCTCTCAAAACCTTCTTCCGCGAAGAACTCAATCGCCTGATTGATAAAATCCTGACGCCGCGCTTCGGACGAGAGCCGTTTGCGCTTTGGTGGCTTATTGGGGGCTATGTCAGGCTGTGTCATGAGCGGCCCTCTATGCGTCGTGCCAATCGCCGTCAATTTGAAGTCTGTGCCCCACTTCGAGCCCTTGCATCAAGGTGGTCTCGATGAAGCAGCCCTTCTTGGCGGCCGCCATCAAACGCATCTGGTCCTCCTTGTTCGCAGGGCTGTCAAAATCGATATCCAGATCAAAACCAACAGGCGCTGTTGTATAAGGATCGTTCCCCATTTGCTCACCCCGCCAATGCAGGCGCGCGTTTACTGTAACCTGTCCGATCGGGATTTTCATTCGTTTGGAAAAAGCCCTGATCTGGGTCATGATGCAACCTGTTAGCGCCGCCGTGAACAGAGCAAGTGGGGGCGGAGCGGTTGCATCCCCACCATGAAATGGGCCTTCATCTGTTGCGAGATCATAGGTCTCATTCATCGTTCCAAAATGAACTTTAACGTCGTTGCGCATCTTTCCAGACATGGTTCCAGTGCCCTCAAAGATGATATCGAATGTCTTCATTTCTGGATCGGCCATGATGTTTGGTATCCCTGATTTAAATTATCGTTCGATAAAAGCATGAGATCTTATATGTGGCAAGTCCATTGACTCAGGCACGAATTTAATTTGTCATTCGATAAATAAACAATGCACATCGGGAGCAGACACATGACCAAACTAACGCGACAGGATATTTACGACACTGCCAAAGAGCTTTCTAATTGGGGGCGTTGGGGGAAAGGTGATCAGATTGGCACGTTGAATAACGTGACGCCTGAGGATGTGATTGCAGCGGGTCGTTTGATCAAAAAAGGAAAGACATTTGCGCTAGGTCTGGACCTCAAGGAGAAGATACAGTCGGGTCTGTTTGGTGGCCGTTGGAATATGATCCATCAGATGCTGGCAACGGGAACGGATGCCGTTATTGGTGAGCAAGATGGCGACGGAAAAGCATACTTGCGCTACGCGGATGATGCAATTAACTTACCCTGTCAGGGCAGCACGCAGTGGGACGCCCTGTGCCACATCTTTCTGGATGACAAGATGTATAACGGATTTCCAGCGACAGATGTTACGGTAAATGGTGCTAAAAACCTCGGAATCGAAAATGTGCGTGATAAGATGGTTGGTCGCGGCGTGTTGCTCGATATCGCGCGTTGGAAAGGCGTGGATAGCTTGGACGACGGCTATCCGATCACCAACGACGATCTTGATAGATGTGCGGCTGCGCAAGGTGTCGACATACGCAAAGGTGACTTTGTGATTGTGCGCACGGGGCATCAGGAACGCTGTCTCGCGGCGGGGGATTGGACAGGATATGCGGGCGGTGATGCGCCCGGTCTGTCGTTTGAGACAGCGCATTGGATTAAGAAAAATGATATTGCAGCGATTTGTGCGGACACATGGGGGTGCGAAGTGCGCCCGAATGAATCCGAGGAAGCCAATCAGCCATGGCACTGGGTCGTTATCCCGGCCATAGGCATTTCCATGGGCGAGATTTTCTACCTCAAAGACCTCGGTGAGGATTGCGCGGAAGATGGTGTGTATGAGTTCTTCTTCACGGCCCCACCGCTCCATATTCCTGGGGCTGCTGGATCTCCTATCAATCCCCAAGCGATCAAATGATCCTTTGGGGACGTGCAAGTTCGGTCAATGTGCAAAAGGTGCTGTGGGCTTTGGAGGAGCGCGAGCTACCCTATGATCACAAGATTGTTGGCGGTATATTTGGAGGAAACTCTGATCCAGAGTTTACCGCACTGACACCCGTGCGCCGTGTTCCTGTTTTGCAGGATGGCGACGTCACGCTTTGGGAAAGCCACGCGATTCTGCGCTATTTGGCGATGGGACTGGTTAGCCCTATTGCGGATATGTGGATGGAGTTTGGTTCTACAACATTGCAACCTCCGTTTCTTGGGTTATTCTGGCAACAGGTGCGCATGCGAAAGACTGCGCAGGACAAGGCGACTTTGACAAAGCATATCAAATCGCTCTACGCGGCATTGCGCATTCTTGAAACAGGTCTTGCGGACGGGCGCACTTACTTGGCTGGCGATGATTTTTCGATGGCAGATATCGCCATTGGCAGTTTGTTTCACCGCATCATGGATTTGCACCCGACCATGTTGGATACTTTGCCGGTGGTAGGCGAATGGCACGCCAATATTGCAGTGCGTGCAGGATACCGCAAATGGGTTGCGACATCCTTTGAGGAGCTGCGCGTGACGGAGTGATTACATCCGTGTTTGATAGCTTGCTGGGGTCCAGCGATAGCTGTCTTGCGTGCGTTCTACATAGCCAAGAGATGGGAACGGCATGTGAAAGCCACTGACTAAAAGACCATCTGTGGCGACCATATCAAGTACGCGGTTTCGCGTTGTAACCGCCATTTCTTTATCATCGTCATAGCCGACAAGACTGTTAGGATATTGCAGCGAAAAGACGAAGTGATTGGTGACGTCACCCCAAACCAGAAGCGACTTGCCCGCGCTTTCAAGGCGATACATCATATGGCCGGGAGAATGTCCAAATGCCGCTTCGGCGGTGAGGCCAGAAACGACACTCTTCCCGTCCTCTAGAAATGTCATCCGATCCGCCAAAGGCGGGATCAGCTTGAGGAAAATGTCACGCGTTCTGGCGCGTTGTTCTGGAATGCCCTCGCCGCTAGACCATGCATCAAATTCTTTGCGTCCTATCACATAGCGCGCATTTGGATAGGTGGGCTTATCTCCATCCATTACACCGAGGATATGATCTGGATGGCAGTGGGTGAAGGCAACGATGTCGATGTCCTCCGGCGCGTAACCTGCATGGGCCAAGCGTCGGCGCAAGTGTCCAGCGGGTTGGTCGACGCCTA
>CALFSV010000064.1 GCA_937916485.1 uncultured Paracoccaceae bacterium
AGGACAAGGATCATCCCGAACAACCCGATCGAGCGCAGGGTCGCGGTCAGGTAGACAATATAGGCCACCACAAGAACCAGCCCCGATAGAACGATCAGCGGAAGTTGGGTCTGGTAGCTTACCAAGGCCCAGCCAACAAAATTGTAGGGCGTGGGATTATAGGTCGCGGCCAGCAGCAAAAAGGCAAAAACCCAACGCAGAAACAGCCCCATGACCCAACCTCTTTGCGACAACTGGCGCTCAGGATGGCTGGGTCGACATGCCATGTCCAGCCACCTTCCTGCGAAAAGGCTGTTTCACCCGTCTGAGCCGGAGGATATAGGGGGGGCCGGACAAGGACCCGGAAGGACGGATCAGAATGGCGAATGTGGTGGTCGTAGGGTGCCAATGGGGCGACGAGGGCAAGGGCAAGTTGGTGGACTGGCTGTCGGAACGGGCGGATGTGATCGTCCGGTTCCAAGGCGGGCATAATGCCGGGCATACCCTCGTGGTTGATGGCACTGTATACAAATTGCACATCTTGCCCTCTGGCGTGGTGCGCGGCGGCAAGCTGTCGGTGATCGGCAACGGGGTGGTTCTGGACCCTTGGCATCTGGTCAAGGAAATCGCCGGTATCCGTGAGCAGGGCGTCGAGATCACGCCCGAGACCCTGATGATCGCCGAAAACGCCCCGCTGATCCTGCCCATCCATGGAGAGCTGGACCGGGCCCGCGAAAGCCAGAATTCGGTCGCCAAGATCGGCACGACAGGTCGGGGCATCGGCCCGGCCTATGAGGACAAGGTGGGCCGCCGGTCCGTCCGGGTCGCCGATCTGGCTGATGACGCTACGCTTGAGCTGCGGGTCGACCGGGCCCTGGTACATCATGACGCTCTGCGCCGTGGACTGGGCCTGCCTCCCGTTGACCGCGACGCCCTTCTGGCGGAATTGAAGGCCATCGCCCCGGCTGTTCTGGAATATGCCGCCCCGGTCTGGAAGGTCCTGAACGAGGCCCGCCGCGCGGGCAAGCGGATCCTGTTCGAGGGGGCGCAGGGTGCGCTTTTGGACATCGATTTTGGCACCTATCCCTTCGTCACCTCGTCGAACGTGATTGCGGGACAGGCGGCGACCGGGTCTGGCATGGGGCCGGGGGCGATTGATTTCGTTCTTGGCATCGTGAAGGCCTATACCACCCGCGTCGGCGAAGGACCGTTCCCGACCGAGCTGTTGGACGACGACGGCCAGCGTCTGGGTGAGCGGGGCCATGAGTTTGGCACAACGACCGGCCGCAAGCGTCGGTGCGGCTGGTTCGATGCCTGCCTGGTGCGCCAGACCTGCGCCACCAGCGGAGTCAACGGCATTGCCCTGACCAAGCTTGATGTGCTGGACGGGTTCGAAACGCTCAAGATCTGTACGGGGTATGAACTGGACGGTGAGGTGCTGGACTACTTGCCAACAGCCGCCGACCATCAGGCCCGCTGCGTTCCGGTCTACGAAGAGATGCCCGGCTGGTCTGGTTCGACCGAAGGCGCCCGCAGCTGGGCTGACCTCCCGGCCGAGGCGATCAAGTACGTGCGCCGGGTGGAAGAGTTGATCGGTTGTCCGGTCGCCCTACTTTCAACCTCGCCGGAACGGGATGACACCATCCTCGTCACTGACCCGTTCGCCGATTGAGGGAGACGTCATGGCGCTGAGTCACAAGGCGAAACGACGCTGGTCGCTGGTCATTCTGGTGATCGGCCTGCCGGTTTATGTGGTCGTCGCCGTGACCATCCTGAACCTGTTGGGCCGTCCGCCCATCTGGGTGGAACTGGTCGTCTACCTCGTGCTCGGCATCCTTTGGGCGCTGCCTTTCAAGAACATTTTCATTGGGGTCGGGCAGGCCGATCCCAATGAACCGGTCGATTGATCTGGCCAAACGGGACTGAAGCGCAGAGCTACTCGACCGGTATCCACAGCTCGACCGGGCCAATCCCGGTCTTCGGATCGAACCGGTTGTCATAGATCTCAAGCTCGGGTGCCTCGCGCGCGGTCAGGCCCGCACCGGGCAGGCCACTGTCAAAGATGGCCTGCATGGTCTGGTGCATCTGGCTGACATGGCCGTCATGGACGAAAACGGCGAAGTTGCCTGCAGGGACCTTTAGCAGGGTCATGCCAGCAGGCACCGCCGCTCCCGGTGCTGTGGCATAGCCTGCCAGATAGCGGAACGCTTCCCCCATCGTCGTGTCGTAGCTGATGCCATAGGCGCAGGGCTGGACCGATACGATCTCGTCCTCGCGGTCGTTCATGGCGGCCCAGAGGGCAGAGATCGTCGGGATCGACCCAAATGTGAAGTGATCGGCCATGCCGGTGACTTCGAATGCGTCACGGCTTTCGAGGCGTGGTGCGGGCAGGGTCAGTTTGGCTGAGGTGGCCATGGGCAGGCTCCATGAGAGAAGAGGTGGACTGGGGGGGTACCCTGTTGCAGGGACGAGGGCTGAATGCCGAATTCAGCAGTAACGGCGCGGGCCCGGACATTGGCCATCGGCGACATACCGGTCGCCAGGCACATCCCCCGGACCAGTCGGGCCGGGCTGACGCCGCACAGGCGAGCCGACCGATCCAAGGTCAAGTCTGGCTCATTGCCGGAAAGATGTGCCATAGTGCGGCGCCGATAAGGGGAAGGGGGTGCTTTGTCTGGGTCATTTCGGCAGACTAGCGCGAGGGCCGCCCGGCGTGCTTGATCAAATGCGATCTGGCGGTCAAAAAAATGATCGAGACAAATTGTCCCCTCAAAGCTCTGTGCGCCAAATGAAAACGGGCCCCCAAGGGAGCCCGTTCGCGTTTCTTGCTGTGGTGCAGGCTTAGCCTGCGCGGCGCTCGGGTTTGAAACGGGTTTCGTCGGAAACCTGGAAACGGCCGTTGCGGGTCTTCATGATCCGGCCTTCCCGAAGCAGGGTGCCAAAGGACCGCAGCCCTTCTTCGCGGCTGAAGTCGTCCTCGGACATGGCGCGGACCTTGTTCATCAACTGGGGGCGCGAGAAGTCTTCGGACCCTTCGACGAACGCTGTGTAGGCGGCAGCAGCTTCCAGAAGGTCGGCAAGGCCATGGGCACCCATGTCCTTGGCGAAGGCCGCAAACGATCCCGACGTGCGGGCCGCTTCTTGTGCCACAGGCTGCGTTGCCTCGGGCTGAACCGAAACGCGGCGGGGCCGAACAGGATGGATGCTGCCGTGGGGCTGCGCGGCCGTGGCGGGTGTGTCGATCCGTTGGGCCGCAACCAGCTTCAGCGGAGCGACGCGGGGACGCTCTGTCCGGGCCTCAGCGGCCGGGATCGGACGACGAGGGCGCACAACTTGCTGGAGGTCATTGCGGAACGCATTCTCGACCTCGGGGCTTTTCTCGCGGGTCTCGCCCATTTGACGGGCAGCTTCTGTCGCGGCAACGGCGGCCTTGAGCTGGGCGATGGCCTGACGACGGCGGTTCGCCTCGGGCTCGTTAAGTTGCACGTCGACCTGGGCGTTGATCCGGGACATGGCAGCTTCGTCGGCATGCTGGATCAGCGACCGGCGCGATGCCAAGGCAGGGGACTCTTCTTCGGCTTCCGCTTCGGTTTCGTAAGAGTCTTCTGCTTGTGCGGTAGCCTCGTCCTCATCCTCGTCTCCGTCGTCAGCGGCCTTTGTGCCAAGATCGCGCTGGGCATCGTCCAACTCGTCGAACCCGGCCAGACTGTCGTCGTTTGCTTCGACCTCGGCCTCGGCCACGCCTTCGGCCGCAACATCGGCCGATTTGGAGATGTCGGCAGGCCAGCTGTCGTCATCCTCAAAGTCGTCCTCGATCTTCAGCTCTTCTTCGACCTCGATCTCGACCTCAAAGTCGATCTCATCCTCGACAGCGGCAAGCTCTGCCAACAGCTCGGCTTCTGCTTCGGGAGACAGGTCAGAGGCGGGCAGAGTAAACGCTGTTTCACCGCTGTTGTCTTCGTCAGCGCCATCAAGCCGGGCAAGGTCCGAAAGGTCCTCGTCCGATGGCTCTTGTTCTGACAGGACCTCGTCCGACAGGGCGTCCTCATCGAACGCGTTCCGTTCAGCCGCATCCGCAAAGTCTTCTTCTTCAGCATGGCTGTCCATGCCCAGGTTGTCGGCAGCGGTATCCTCGGTCTCGGTGGTTTCTTCTACAGCAGCGTCCGTGCCGGAGATTTCGCCAAAGATCGAGGCGCGGACGGTCTCGGAAAGGGACTTGGCCGCGGCATTGCGGGCCGCCGTGGCGGCGTCTTCAGTTTCGGGGCCTTCAGCCTCTGGAGCAGAGATAACGCCCGTCTCGTCTTTCGCGTTGTCGGTGCTCTCGGCATCATCGCTACCAGTTGCAACGGCATCGTTGGTGTCGCGGCGCATGCGGATCACACGGACCCGGACCGGCGCAGGGACATCAAAGGCCGGGGCCAACTCTGGATCAACGTCATCTTCGGTAGCGGTTTCGGCTGCAACGTCGGCGTCTTCTTCTGCGCCGCCTTCGATGTCAGACCGGATATCGGCTTCGCTCATCTTGGCCGAACCGTCCTCGGTTGCCGCAACATCAGAGGTGTCGGCGTCGGTCGTGTCGGTTTCCGGAGCCGCGTCCTGTTCTGCGATAGTGTCGTCGGCCGTGATGGCTGCGGCTGCTGTCTCGACCGCGTCGAACAGCTTGGCATCGGCCAGCACGTCGTGCTGCTGGTTTTGGTCTGTGACGTCGTCGATCAGCTCTTCAGAGGCAAAGGCGGTCGCCTCTTCTTCCTGTGGGACGTTGTCCTCTTCGATGGGGGGGAGCGTGGCGACGCCGCGGCCAACGACAGCGCGGATGCGCTGAAGTTTGGCGGCGACGCTTTCGGCGTCGGGATGACCGGACAGGGCCACAGCGGGGCGAATCGCCGATGCGGCCTGAGCTGGAGTATCTGTTGCCCCGACGGTACGGGGGCGCGGCACGGACGGGGGGGTCTGTGTCGGGGGCATGGTGGGTGTCGCGACAGATGCTGTCAGAGGGGAAGCGTCGGTTTGCGCGGCCTCCGGTTCCGAAGGTGCGAGCAGCACGGAGGACATGTCCTCCCCTTCGGAACCGGGCTCTTGCGCCTCGGGGTCAGCGACCGCTTCGACAGCGGTCTCTTCCTCGACGAGAGGGGTGTTCTGTTGCGGAGCGTCTTGCGCGGGGGCAGGGGCTGCTTGCTGCTCAGGCTGTGCGTCGGCCTGCCCTTCGGTCGTGGGTGCTGCAATGGCGTTACCTGCCCGCAGGACGATTTCGGATCCGTCGGTACGGGCTTCGACGCGACGCGAAATTTCGCGCTCGGCGATTCGGGCCAGCATCTCGGCGTCTGGTGTCGCAGGCTCGGCGCCGAAATATCGGTCGTCGGCGGCAAGGTCCCGGAAATATTCCGCAATTGCCTTCATCGTGGAAAAGGAATCGTCGAACCCTTCCAAGGTGCAAGAGAATGTCCCATAGGACACCGTGAGTATTTTACTCGATCCAACCATTTGTATGCTCGCTTTCTTCCAGTCCCAGCAACAAATTGTTTACCCCGCATTGGTTCCGAAAACGGAACAGGAACAGGTTTTAGGAGGTATCATTTCATGACACTTTTGAGGCAGGTTTCCAAAACACGATACAATAAGGACTGGCCGTGACGATTGTTTCTTCAGACGCGCCCGTCACTCTTGTCGGCGGGGCCGACCTGGGCAAGGACGACCTTAACACAGCCTTGGGCTTTGCCCCAACCCTCGTGGCGGCAGACGGGGGGGCAGAGGCCGTATTGAAGGCCGGTTTGATGCCTGTCGCCGTCATAGGCGACATGGACAGTCTTGGTGCAGAGGCCTCGGACTGGTTGTCCGACCGCCTTCACAGGGTAAGTGAACAAGAGAGCACCGACTTTGACAAAGCGCTTCGGCATATTGATGCCCCTCTGGTTCTTGCGCTGGGGGTGACGGGCGGTCGGTTCGATCACGAACTCGCCATGGTGCATGTGCTGCTTTGTCATCCTGACCGGGCGTGTATCGCGCTTGGCGCGCAAAGCCTGACTTTCCTTTGTCCGCCTCACCTCTCCCTCGATCTGCCGGTTGGCACCACGCTGTCGCTGTTCCCGATGGCGGCTGTTAGGACAGGGTCAACAGGATTGCGGTGGGCGACCGAAGGCCTCGACTTCGCCCCGGATCGGCGGATCGGCACATCCAATGAGGTGACAGGGCCGGTCACCCTGACGCCCGATGCGCCCCAGATGCTGGTTATCTTGCCGCGCTCTGCGCTGGGGGAGGCGGTCAGGGCACTGCTGGACCGCGAAGCCTGCGGGCAATGGTCCGTTCGCGGGTGATGATATAAAGGCCCGCGGCAATCGTGACGGCGATCCCGACAGCGGCCAGCCCGTTCGGCAGATCGCGAAAGATCAGCCAGCCGATCAGGGTCGACACCGGGATCTCAAGGTATTGCATCGGCGCGAGGGTGGCCGACGGGGCAAAGCGCAGCGACCATGTCATCAGCAGATGGGCCCCGGTGCCAAGGACGCCCATGGTCCCGATCAGCATGAGGGTCGTCGCGTCGTAGGACTGACCCAATGGCTCGCCCGGCCAGAACAGAACGGCCGGCAGCAGCAAAAGTGACGCCTGCGCCCCGCTGACCGCCTGCAGGGCGATCGGGTCCACCGTCTTGGCCAGCATCCGGGTGACCAGCATGAAAAGGGCAAAGACCACGGCGACGACAAGGGGCAGAAGGGCCGGGGCACCAACCTCGACAAAGTTGGGCTGGATCACCAGCAGGGTGCCGCAAAAGCCGACCGCACAGGCCGACAGCCGATGCGGGCCCACCTCTTCCCCGAGTACGAGCTTGCCCAGAAGAAGCATGATGAAGGGCATGACAAAGGCAATGGCCACGGCATCGGCCAGCGGCAGGTAGCGCAAGGATGCGAACATCGCCCCGATCCCCACGATATGCAAAGCGCTGCGCAGGAACAAAAGGGCGAACATCCGCCCGCCCGTCCAGAACCGAAGTCGCCCGGCCAGGACCAGCGGCCAAAGAAGCACGGTCTGGATGGCAAAGCGGCTGAACAACAGCAGAACCAGCGGCACCGTCGCCCCCAGCAGTTTTGCCATAGCGTCGCCCAGGGGGGCCAGAACGCAAAAGCCCAGCATGAACAGAATGCCAAGCAAGGGGCGATCAAGGGTCTCGGGTCGGTTGCTCATCCCATCATCCTAGGGTGCGTCACAAGGTAGGGCAATCGGCAGCCGTGCCCGTAAGGTGGGTCATGACCCACCTTACCTGTCAGCAATTGGGGACATTGACGGCGAGGCCACCGAGCGCGGTTTCCTTGTACTTCTCGCTCATATCCGCGCCGGTCTGCCGCATCGTCTCGATCGCGGCGTCCAGCGGGACAAGGTGGGTTCCATCCCCGCGCAGGGCCAGCGAGGCGGCCGAGACCGCCTTGATCGCGCCCAACCCGTTCCGCTCGATACAAGGGACCTGCACCAGACCCCGGATCGGGTCGCAGGTCATCCCGAGGTGATGCTCAAGGGCGATCTCGGCGGCGTTCTCGACTTGTTCCGGAGTGCCCCCCATCACGGCGCAAAGCCCGGCTGCCGCCATCGCGGCGGCACTGCCCACCTCGGCCTGGCACCCGGCCTCTGCGCCCGAGATCGAGGCGTTGTATTTCACCAGCCCGCCGATCGCCGCAGCGGTCAGCAAAAAGTCGGGCACCAGTGCAGCCCGCGCACCGGGAACGAAGTCGAGCCAGTAGCGGATCGTGGCGGGCACCACGCCGGCCGCCCCGTTGGTGGGGGCAGTTACCACCTGACCCCCGGCTGCGTTCTCTTCGTTCACCGCCATGGCAAAGGTCGACATCCAGTCGTTGATCGTATGGGGGGCTGTCATGTTCATCCCCCGCTCTGCCATCAGCTTTTCATGGATGCCCTTGGCCCGCCGTTTGACCTTTAGTCCACCTGGCAGAATCCCGTCAGTGGCCAGCCCCCTGTCGATGCAGGTGTTCATCACCTCCCAGATCCGGGCCATGCCCTGATCAAGGGTCTGCGCGCTGCGCCGGGTCAATTCGTTCGCCCGCTTCATCTGCGCGACGCTCAGACCACTTTCGGCCGCCATATCGAGCATTTCGGACGCCTTCTTGAAGGGAAAAGGGACAGGCGGGCCATCGTCGCTGTCCTTGCCAGCGGCCAGTTCCGCCTCGGTCAGGACAAAGCCACCTCCGATGGAATAGTAGGTGACCTGGGTGATCACGTCGCCCTGGGCATCTGTGCCCTTCAGGATCAGCCCGTTGGCATGGCCGGGCAAGGCCGGGCCATAGTCGAACGTCAGGTCGTTGGCCGGATCGAATTTCAACAGGGGCAGGCCCTCGGGTTTGACGGTCCGCTCCGCCTTGACCCGCGCCAGCTCTGCCTCGGCCTTTTCGGCGTCATAGCGATCAACCACGATCCCGGCGAGGCCAAGAATCACCGCCCGGTCCGTGGCATGCCCCACCCCGGTGAAGGCGAGTGAGCCGTGCAGCGTGGCCTGAAGCCCTGCCACCGAAAACGGCAGGGCGCGCAGGTGGTCGAGGAATCGGGCTGCGGCGACCATGGGCCCGATGGTGTGGGATGAGGAGGGGCCGACCCCTACCTTGAACATGTCGAAAACCGAAAGGAACATGATGGATGGCGTCCTGATAAGGGGTCAAACGGCGGGGATGGAATAGATGGCCTCGCCCAGACCCTCGGCCTCGGCCACACGCCGCACAGCGGGCCGGGTTTCAAGAAGGGCCAGAACCGACCGCAGTGCCGGGGCGCGGTCAAGGGTGACGGCGTCTTCGGGGTAGGGCGGGAATGACTGGATCCAGCGAATAAGCATGGCGACATAGTACCCCAGAACGCTGGGCGTTGTCCCGGACAGCCATTCGGGGGCATCTTCCTGCACCATCGCCTCGATGGCGTCGATCTGCATCTTCAGGCTCGCACTTGCGATCCGGCTGACCTCACGGGCGGCGGCCTCGCCTGCCGGCCGTTCGGGATGAAGAAGTGCCATGGCCCCGGGATGCAGGGTATTGGCGACGAAGATGAACCACTTCAGGAACGCCGCCCGCTCGGGCGTAGTCGGAGCGGGTGCCATCCCATGCCGCTCTGACAGCCACAACAGGATGGCTCCTGTTTCAAAGATCGGCCCGTCGGGCGTTTCGAGGGCAGGGACGAGGCCAAAGGGGCTGATGGCCCGAAACTCGAGCCGCTCTGCATCACCGGTGTCAAAGTCGATGGGGCGCACGTCATAAGGCACACCCATCTCTTCAAGCGTCACCTGCACACAATGCGAGGCGTAGTCGGGAAAGTGGTGCAGCGTGTACATTGGCGATCCTGTCATCGGACGACCCTATACTCATGCAGCCCGGGGTGTGGGGAAAGATCCCGCATCGAAGCCCGCGTCACGTCGCACTTCCTTTGGGTGGGTTTGGCTTCTGGCGGGTTTGGCTTCTGTTGGGGCAGGCTTCTGTTGATACTGGCTGGCCCGGCGCGGAAAAGGGGGGCGGCCCGGACCCCTCTGCCCGGTCGGTTCTGACAACAGCGGGCTGCACCTCAACCCGACAAGGTTCAGCGCCGCATAGCCGGGCAACGATTGGGCCTGCCTTGCCCGATCAACAGGAACCGTCTCATAGGCAAGCCTGGCTTCGGCCAGTGCCAGCCGGACACAGAGCGAGGAGTCATAGGGAGCGTGGTGCAAGCGATAGGGGACCATCACCGCAGCTTAGACACCTGTACCAGCCGGACTGCATCATTTCCGACCTTTGAAGCAAGAATCGCGATTTCCGGCGGCGTTAGGACATCGTCAACCTTGATGGCCCAGACTGCGGGCAACGGTCTGGCCAGGAGGCAAACAACAATGTGGCAAAGGGTAGGAACGGTGGCACTGGCACTGGCAAAAGCCGGGCATCAGGCGGCGGGTGCGGGCGAAGCGCGGTCCGCCTTGGAAGTGACACTTGCAAAGGAGTCGTGTTTGGCGGAAGGCGGGCCGGGTGTTCCAACTCGACATCGGCGGCATGAAAACTCGAAAGGGGTTCGGGCCGCGTCTGTTTGCGGCGATGTGGCGCTTGAGCGGTCTGCCTGATTGTCAAGAGGCCCCGGCGCAACTTTGGGGGTCAGATTCGGGGGTCCGGCCGCACGCTTTCCACTCGCCCCGGCCGGTGGCTGACACTATAAGCAGGGCACCGTAATTCGTGAGGCTACCCATGACGTTTGAACTCTCTCCCATCGACAAGGCCAAGTTCGTCGCGGCCAAACGCGCCACGCGCTATGTGGAATCGGGAATGAAGGTGGGACTTGGCACCGGCTCGACCGCTGCCTGGCTGGTGCGCTGCCTGGGCGAAATGGTGCGCGACGACGGATTGCGGATCAAGGGCGTGCCGACCTCAAGTCGGACTGCCCAACTGGCCCGCGAAGTCGGGATCGAAGTGATCTCGCTGGATGAGGCTAAGTGGCTGGACCTGACGATCGACGGGGCCGACGAATATGACAGCGATCTGAACTTGATCAAAGGCGGCGGCGGCGCCCTGCTGCAGGAGAAGATCGTGGCGACGGCCTCTGACCAGATGGTTGTGATTGCCGACATCTCCAAGCAGGTGGACAGGCTGGGTGCCTTTCCCTTGCCTATCGAGGTCATTCCCTTTGGCTGGCAAACGACCAAGGCGCTGGTCGAAGAGACCTTGATCGGGATGGATGTGCTGGGCCGCACAACCAGCTTGCGAATGAACGGAGAGCATCCATTCGTGACCGACGAAGGCAATCACATCGTCGATCTGCACCTGAACCGGATCGGCAATCCCCGGCAACTGAGCCTTGTCCTCAACCAGATCCCGGGCGTGGTCGAAAACGGGTTGTTCCTTGATATCTGTGACGCGGTCGTCATCGGCTTTGGCGATGGGCGGGTCGAGGTGCGTGACATCAACAAGGGCGCGGTCGAGGAAGAGCGGTACGACTTTCTTGAAGAAGGCAACCTCTTCACCGATATCTCGGACTGACCCCCGGATTGGGGCGACGGACCGGGGCAGCCGTCGATGGCTGATCCAGCGGACGCACCTTCGGTGCGACAGCCATCCTTGGGCGGCGGTGCCCGCCGCGCTGGCAATCCGCCCGCCCCTGTGGAATAGAGTGAGCCGGTATTGACGGAGGCCAGGCTGTGACGACATTCGACTATGATCTTTTTGTCATTGGCGGTGGTTCTGGTGGTGTGCGGGCGGCCCGGGTCGCGGCAGCAACTGGCGCCAAGGTCGGCCTGGCCGAGGAAAGCCGGATGGGCGGCACCTGCGTCATCCGAGGATGCGTCCCGAAAAAGCTGATGGTCTTTGCTTCGGGCTACCGCGAGATGTTCGCCGACGCCCGCGCCTATGGCTGGGACGTTAAGGACGGCAACTTTGACTGGCGACCTTTCCGAGACCGGCTCCATACGGAGCTTGACCGTCTTGAGCAGATTTACCGCAAGCTCCTCAATTCCTCGAACGTTGAAATACATGATTCCCGGGCAACGTTGGCCGATGCACATTCGGTCCGTTTGGCGAATGACAAGGTCGTGACGGCCAAACATATCCTTGTCGCAACCGGCGGCCACCCGGTCCGGCCCGAGATGAAATATGCAAACCTCGGTATGGTGTCGGATGATATCTTTGACATGGAGGCTTTGCCGAAATCGATCCTGATCGTCGGCGGCGGCTACATCGCCTGTGAATTCGCCTGCATCCTGAATGGCCTTGGGGTCAAGGTGACCCAATACTACCGCGGCGCCCAGATCCTGCGCGGCTTTGACGGTGAGGCGCGCGGCCTGGTGGCCGAGTCGATGCGCGAGCGGGGGATCGACCTGCATCTGGGTACGAACATCGTGCAAATGCGCCCCGCCGCTGATGCCGCCGCGATGGAGGATGCCAGTATGGGCATGCCCAACGAAGCGATTGATGAACATGTCGGCGCAGAGGCCCCCCAAGGTCCGGCGCCGCTTTGGGTCAAATCCACCAACGGGCAGGAGCAGGTGTTTGACCGCGTCCTGTTTGCCACCGGGCGGACACCCAACACCAAGGGTCTTGGGCTGGAAGACGCGGGTGTCACAATCGGCCGTCGCGGCGAGGTCGAGGTTGACACCTTTTCCCAGACCTCGGTCCCGTCGATCTATGCTATCGGCGATGTCACGAACCGGGTGAACCTGACGCCTGTCGCGATCCGCGAGGGAATGGCCTTTGTGGAAACCGTGTTCAAAGGCAACCCGACCCCGGTGGACCACGACCTGATCCCATCTGCCGTTTTTACCCAGCCGGAACTCGGCACGATTGGCCTGACCGAGGAAGAGGCCCGCGAACAAGAGCCTGTGGATATCTACTGCACATCGTTCAAGCCGATGATGCATGCCTTTGCAGGCCGGCAGGACCGGGTCCTGATGAAGCTTGTCGTCAGCAAGGCCAACCGCAAGATCCTGGGATGTCATATCGTCGCGGACAATGCGGGTGAGATGATCCAACTGGCCGGCATTGCGGTCAAGATGGGCGCAACCAAAGAGGATTTCGACCGGACGGTTGCCGTACATCCGACCATGGC
This sequence comes from uncultured Paracoccaceae bacterium, assembly GCA_937916485.1. The sequence goes on from CALFSV010000064.1 coordinate 12,523, forward strand.
CGAAGAACTTGTTACGATGCGAGATCCTGTGCGCAGCGCTTGAATTCGGGCACAAGACGCACAATTTGAATAAGGAAGCGCCTGAAATGTGTTCCGGGCGAGATGGAAGGGAAACGTAAGCTACATGGCTGGCAATAATGGAGGTCCCTGGGGTGGCGGCGGTGGTCGCGGACCAGGCGGAGACGATGACGACGACAGGCGCCCCATCGGTGGGCGCAGACCGGGAAATGGCGAAGGCCCGCAAATCCCCGAGATAGACGAGCTTATGAACAAGGGCCGCGAACAACTGCGCGTCCTCATGGGCGGCGGCAATCGCGGGTCTAATGGCTCTGGCGGCCTTGGCGGCGGTTCGGGTCCGAAGCTGACCCGTGGCACCGTTGGTCTTGGCGTTCTGGCGGCTGTCGTACTTTGGGGCTTTATGTCCTTTTACACGGTCCGGCCCGAAGAACAGTCGGTCGAATTGTTTCTTGGCTCTTACTCCGCCACGGGCAATCCCGGTCTGAACTTTGCCCCCTGGCCCATCGTCACCTACGAGATCGTCAACGTTACCTCCGAACGGACCGAGAGCATTGGCTCAAGTGGATCGCGGACGGACAACAACGGCCTCATGCTGACGACGGACGCCAATATCGTCGATATCGGCTTTCAGGTGGTCTGGAACGTGAGCGATCCGGCCAAACTGCTGTTCAACCTGTCCGACCCCCAGCAAACCGTGCAGGCCGTGTCTGAATCGGTCATGCGTGAGATCATCGCGGCGTCCAACCTTGCCCCGATCCTCAACCGTGACCGGGGTATCATCGCTGATACCGCCCGGACCAACATCCAGGACACGATGAACGAGTACGACGCCGGCATCTCGATCGTCCGGGTCAACCTCGATAAGGCCGACCCGCCGCTTGAAGTCATCGACGCATTCCGCGACGTTCAGGCCGCCGAGCAGGAACGAGATCGTCTTCAGCGGACCGCTGACGCCTACGCCAACCGCGTGTTGGCCGAGGCCCGTGGTCAGGCCGCCCAGATCATCGAAGACGCCGAGGGCTATCGTGCCCAGGTGACCAACGATGCCCTGGGTCAGGCAAGCCGCTTTTCGGCCATCCTGACCGAGTATCAGAACGCCGAGGATGTGACCCGTCGTCGTATTTACCTCGAGACGATGGAACGTGTGCTGGGCGATGTGAACAAGATCATCCTTGACCCTTCGGTCGCCGGTGGCGAAAGCGGGGGTACGGGCGTGGTCCCGTTCCTGCCGCTCAATGACCTGATGCGCAACGGTTCTGCCGCTGCCGCAGCCAGCACGCAGGGGAACTAAGTCATGAAAGCAACTGCATATCTTCTTCCCGCGATTGCCGTGGTCGTCGCTGGTGTCCTGTCCGCCATCTATGTGGTGGACGAACGGGAAAAGGCGCTGGTCCTGCAATTCGGTCAGATCGTCACGGTCAAGGAAACGCCGGGTCTGGGGTTCAAGATCCCGCTGATCCAGGAGGTCGTGAAATACGATGACCGCATCCTGTCCATCGACACGGACGCCATCGAAGTCACGCCTTCGGATGACCGTCGCCTCGTGGTAGACGCCTTTGCCCGTTACCGGATCGCAGATGTTGTCCGCTTCCGTCAGGCGGTTGGCGTGGGTGGTCTGCGCACGGCTCAGGACCGGCTTTCGGACATCCTGAACTCGCAGATCCGCGAAGTCCTGGGTGCAGATCAGGTGACGTCCGACACCATCCTGTCCGAAGACCGGCGGGTCTTGATGAACCGCATCCGTGACCAGGCCCGGGCCTCTGCCCTGTCGCTTGGCCTTGATGTGGTCGACGTGCGGCTGAAGCAGACCAACCTGCCCAGCCAGAACCTTGATGCCACCTTCTCGCGGATGCGGGCCGAGCGGGAACGCGAAGCTGCTGACGAGATCGCGCGTGGTAACGAGGCCGCCCAAAGGGTGCGCGCCCTGGCCGACCGGACCGTGACTGAGACCCTGTCCGCCGCCGACCGGGACGGGCAGATCACCCGAGGTGAGGCCGACGCTCTGGCTTCTGCCACGTTCGCCAATGCCTATGGCGCCGATCCGGAGTTCTTTGACTTCTATCGGTCCATGCAGGCCTATGAGAATGCTCTGCAAGGGGCGAATTCGACCATGGTGCTGACGCCGGATAGTTCGTTCTTCAACTATCTCTATGACGCCGACAACGCGGCACAGACGGCTCAGTGATGGCCACGGCGCTTCTGGCGCTGGGTCTGGTCTTAGTCGTGGAGGGGCTGGCCTGGGCGCTGGCCCCTTCTGCAATTGAGGCCATGCTCGAGGCGCTTCGCCGTCTTGGGCTGGATCAACGCAGGATGATCGGGCTGGGCTCTGTCGCCCTTGGCGTGGTGCTGATCTGGATGGCCAGGTCGCTGGGGGCCTGACCCCTACTTTCTTCTGGCTGACAGCATGGCAGGTGGGTCGGTGCCGAACCTTCCGCAGCGTCGCAATGTTTCCTGTCGCGGGACGGCAAACCCTCTGCTAGCGTCCGGTCATGTTTCGACCAAGTCCTGCGTCCCGGCTGTTCCCACTTCCCTCGCTTCGGGCGTTGATTTGGCTGTGTTTCTACACCCTCATCATGGTTGCCTGGCTGGGGCTGGTGCTGCTGGTCCGGCAGGATCAATCGGCCCCGACGGGATTTTGGCAAAGCCTGTGCCTGCCAGCCGCATCCGTGGGCCTTGCCCCCTTGTGGGGGATGTGGGCGCTGATGAGTGCGGCGATGATGTTGCCGACCTTTGCCCCCACCCTGGCGACCTATCTCGACCTCGGTCAGGCGGGTGCCACGCGGGGCCGGGAGGCGGCTGCCCTGATCGTGGGCTACCTTGCCGTCTGGCTGGGGGCCTCGATCCTCGGGGCGCTGGTCCAGTTGGTGCTTTCTTCCGTTACGGGTGCCGCAACGTCGACGGTCGTGACCGTGGTCCTTTTGGCTATTGCGGGGCTTTATCAGCTTTCCCCGGCCAAGGCGGCGTGCCTTGCCAAATGTCGCATGCCCCTGACCTACTTTCTGGGCCGCTGGCGCCCCGGCGTGGTCCATGCCGCCCGGATGGGGGGCGAGCTTGGCCTGATCTGCCTCGGCTGCTGCTGGGCCCTCATGCTGCTGGGGCTCATCGGGGGGGCGATGTCGCTGGCCTGGATGGGGGCGGCGACCCTTTTCATGATTTTCGAGAAACTGCCTGATCTGGGCCGGGTCCTGACCCGCCCGGCAGGTTACGCGCTATTGGTGGCGGCCGGGCTGACGGCCCTGCCCGCTGTCTGGATTTAAGGGAGGACCACGAGAATGGCCAAGACTTTGCCTAAGACTTTGCCTGAGACTTTGCCCGCATGGGCGATCAAGGGGGAGCTGATCCTGAACTGCAACTGCACGGTGTTCTGCCCCTGCGTTGTGTCACTGGGCAAGCACCCCCCGACCGAAGGCTATTGCCAGGCCTGGGTCGGTATCCGGATCGACGAGGGCCACCATGACGGCGAAGACCTGAGCGGCCTGAACATCGGGATGCTGATGGACATCCCCGGCAATATGGGCCGTGGCAACTGGAAGGTCGCCGCCTTTATTGACGAACGCGCCTCGGAAGCCGCCTATGACGGGCTGATCCGCATCTTTTCCGGTGCAGCCCGGGGCACCACCGGCCTGTTCGGCATGCTGGTGGGCGAATTCATGGGGGCCGAGCGTCAGCCGGTCAGCTTTGAGACAGATGGCCGCACCCGGCGTCTGACGGTTGGCAAGAAGATCAAGGGCGCGGTCACACCAATCGGCGGGGCAGATCCGGGTCAGGAGGTGATGGTCACCAATACCGGCTACTGGATGGGCCCCGTTATCACTATCGCCCAGGCCGATGTGGGCCGGGTCCGCAGCCATGGCCGGGTCTGGGATTTCGAGGGCCGCAGCGCCGAGATCTGCCAGATCGACTGGTCGGGCCCATAGGGCGCGCGCGACAGGAGACGTAGTTGGGGGCGCTGCCCCCGGCCCTGCGGGCCTCCCCCGGGATATTTTTGATCCGAAGACGCAGGGGCCTGTCTCTTGACCATTCCGCCCCTCTGGCTCAGGCATAGGCCAGCAGCGGAGGATATGATGAGCGTTTGGGATTTCTGGATCGACCGGGGTGGCACCTTTACCGACGTGGTGGGCTGTGATCCTGACGGGGCGTTGCATCCCCTCAAGCTGTTGTCCGAGAACCCCGGCGTCTATGAGGATGCGGCCATCGAGGGGATCGCCCGGCTTTTGGGCGGCACCATCGACCCCGCCCGGATCGGAGCCGTCAAGATGGGTACGACCGTGGCGACCAATGCCTTGCTCGAGCGTAAGGGCGACCGGACCCTGTTGCTGATCACCAAGGGCTTTGCCGATGCCCTGCGTCTGGCCTACCAGGGCCGTCCGGATATCTTTGCCAAGGAAATCATCCTGCCCGAACAGCTGTATTACCGGGTCATCGAAGTGGATGAACGGCTGCGTGCAGATGGCGCCGTCGAGCGCGCCCTGAGTACCGCAGGGCTGGAGGCGGATCTGCGTGCGGCGCGTGCCGAGGGCATTGATGCGGTGGCCATCGTGCTGATGCACAGCTGGCTGAACCCGGCCCATGAAGAGTCCCTGGCCACCATGGTGCGCGACATGGGCTTTGGCCAGGTTTCGGTGAGCCATGAGGTGTCCCCCCTCGTCAAGCTGGTGGGCCGGGGCGACACGACCGTGGTTGATGCCTATCTCTCCCCGATCCTGCGCCGCTACGTGGCCCGCGTTGCCGGTGCCCTCGGGGCGACCCCGCCGGACCAGCCCGGCCCGACCCTGCAGTTCATGATGTCCTCGGGCGGGATGACGGCGGCGGAGGCATTTCAGGGCAAGGACGCCATTCTGTCCGGTCCGGCCGGCGGCGTCGTCGGCATGGTCGAGACGGCCCGCGCGGCCGGTTTTGACAAGGTGATCGGTTTCGACATGGGCGGCACCTCGACCGACGTGGCCCATAGTGCGGGCGGGTTCGAGCGTGCCTTTGACACCGAGGTGGCGGGCGTGCGCATTCGTGCCCCCATGATGCGCATCCACACCGTTGCGGCTGGTGGCGGGTCGATCCTGCACGCCGATCCGGGCCGCTTTCGCGTGGGGCCGGACAGCGCAGGCGCTGATCCGGGCCCTGCCGCCTACCGTCGCGGTGGCCCCCTGACCGTGACGGACGCCAATGTCATGCTGGGCAAGCTGAACCCCGATATCTTTCCGGCTATCTTTGGCCCCGGTCAGGACCAGCCGCTGGACCGCGAGGCTGTGGCCCGTGCCTTTGCCGCGATTGCCGAGGGCGAGGGCAAGAGCCCCGAAGAGGTGGCCGAAGGGTTTGTCACCATCGCCGTGGCCAATATGGCCAATGCGATCAAGAAGATCAGTGTGCAGCGCGGCTATGACGTGACCCGCTACCTGCTCAATTCATTCGGGGGGGCTGGGGGCCAGCATGCCTGCCTGGTGGCCGATGCGCTGGGCATGGAAGCGATCCTGATCCATCCCCTTTCGGGCCTTTTGTCCGCTTATGGCATTGGCCTTGCCACGGTGTCGGCCAGCCGCCAGCAAGGCTTTGTTCAGCCCCTTGGACCTGAGAGCCGGGCCGAATTGGACGTTCTGGCCCGACGCCTCGAAGAGCAGGTGGCCGAGGATCTGGCAGGGCAGGGCATCGGCGCCCATGACCTGATCCGGACGCTGCATCTGCGCTATGCGGGGACCGACACCGCCCTGCCGGTTGTCTATGATGGTGACGATACCGCGGCCCGCGCCGCCTTTGAGGCCGCGCATGACGCCCAGTTCGGCTTTGTCGACCCGGACCGCGCTGTCATCATCGAGGCTGTCGAGGTCGAGGGGGTCGAGCGCCGTGATACCGCGACTGAGGCGGCCGACGTCGCTTTGCCCTCGCGCCTTGTTCCCCCGGGTCAGGCCCGCCCGTTCTATTCGGGCGGCCAGTGGCATGACGCCGCCGTTCACTGGCGGGCCGACATCGCGCCGGGTGACCGCATCAAGGGCCCGGCGATCATCGTGGAGCCGAACCAGACCATTATCGTAGAGCCGGGCTGGCAGGCCGACCTGACCGGGGCGGATCATATCGTCATGCGCCGCCACGAAAGGGCGGCCCAGACCAAAGCCGCCGGCACCGAGGCCGATCCGATCCTGCTGGAGGTTTTCAACAACCTCTTCATGAATATCGCAGAGCAGATGGGGGTCGCCCTGCAGAACACCGCCCAGTCGGTCAACATCAAGGAACGCCTCGATTTTTCCTGCGCTGTGTTTGAGGCGAGCGGGGCGCTTGTCGCCAATGCCCCACATATGCCGGTTCACCTCGGCTCAATGGATCGGTCGGTCGAGGCGGTGATCCGCAACAACCCGGTGATCCGTCCGGGCGATGCCTTCGCCCTCAATGCCCCCTACAACGGGGGCACCCATTTGCCGGACATCACCGTCGTGTCGCCTGTCTTTGACGATACCGAGGAAAATATCCTGTTCTGGGTCGCCTCGCGCGGTCATCACGCGGATGTGGGGGGCACAGCCCCCGGGTCCATGACGCCGTTGGCCACCACGGTGGACGAAGAGGGCGTGCTGATCGACAACCTGCACCTGGTCAAGCAAGGCCGGTTCCAGGAAGACGCCTTGATCGAGACGTTGACGAACCACCCATGGCCCGCCCGCAACCCGGGTCAGAACGTGGCCGACCTCAAGGCGCAGGTGGCGGCAAATGCCCGTGGCGCGGCAGAGCTGCGTCGTATCGTCAAGGACTTTGGCCTTGAGGTGGTACAGGCCTATATGGGCTACGTTCAGGACAATGCGGCAGAAGAGGTGGCCCGCCTGCTTGGCCGGCTTGACGATTGCGCCTGCGGCTACCTTACGGACACCGGCCAGACGATCCGCGTCAAGATCACGGTGGACCGTCAAAAGCGCGAGGCGACGGTGGACTTTACCGGCACGTCGCCTGCCATGGACAACAACTTCAACGCGCCCGAACCGGTGGCCCGGGCGGCGGTCCTTTATGTGTTCCGGGTGATGGTAGAGGCGCCGATCCCGATGAACGCGGGCTGTCTGCGCCCCATTCGCATCATCATTCCCGAAGGCTGCATGTTGCGCCCCGCCTATCCCCGCGCCGTGGTGGCGGGCAATGTCGAGACGTCGCAGCACGTCACGAATGCCCTCTTTCAGGCGCTTGGGGCCCTGTCGAATGCTCAAGGCACGATGAACAACCTGACTTTTGGCAATGCCACTCATCAGTACTACGAGACGATCTGCTCGGGCAGTTCGGCCGGGCGCATGAATGACGGGCGCACCTTTGACGGGACCAGCGGGGTTCATGTCCACATGACGAACTCGCGTCTGACCGATCCTGAAGTGCTTGAAATGCGCTTTCCGGTCCTGCTTGAGGAATTCGTCCTGCGCCCCGGGTCCGGTGGCAAGGGCGCACGTCATGGCGGGGATGGCACCCGCCGCACCCTGCGGTTCCTCGAAGAGATGGATTGCGCCGTCCTGTCGTCGCACCGTAGCCGACCGCCTTTGGGGATTGCGGGCGGCGGGCCGGGCGTGGTCGGCCGCACAGAGGTGCGCCGTCTGGACGGCACGGTCGAGGTGCTGGCCGCTTGCGCCCAAACCGTCCTGCAACCCGGAGAGGCGGTGACCGTCGTGACGCCGACACCGGGCGGCTATGGTGCCGAGGGGTCAGAGGACGGGTAGGGCCTGTTTCAGGCTCGCAAAGATGGATAGTTTTTGCGAGTCATTCGCAACTCTCTTGACAAATTGAGAATAAGTCGCAATTACAAGTCGTGTTGAATTTGTCCGTTCGCACATCGTCAGATTGTAAAAGGACCCTTTGCACAAGGACCCATAGAGGAGCGTTGATGTCCCTTCCGGTCGCCCAGCCGATCACCCGCCGCGCCGCCCTGACGGGGCTGGCGGCCTCTGCTGCTTTGCTCGCTGGCCCGGGACGGGCTCAGGCCCCTTTGGGTGTCGTCGCTACAACCGGGATGATTGCGGACACCACCCGGGTTGTGGGCGGCGACCGTGTGGCTGTGCGGGCGCTGATGGGGCCGGGGGTTGATCCTCATGCCTACCGTCAGACCCGCAGCGACATCGTCGCCCTGTCACGGGCCGATCTGGTGCTGTGGCATGGTCTCTACCTCGAGGCGCAGATGGAGGACTTCTTTGGGGACCTCAGCCGCAGCCGCACTGTGGTGCCCGTTGCCGACACCCTGCCACCCGACCTGTTGCTGGCCCATGACGACTATGCCGACCGGTTTGATCCCCATGTCTGGATGGATCCGCGTCTTTGGGACCTTGTGCTGACCAATATCGCCGGGGCGCTGACCAAAGCCGATCCCGATGGGGCAGAGGTTTTTGCCGCGAATTCCGCCGCCTTCCGAAGCCAGCTTCTGGCGCTCGCCGAGTATGGTGATGCGGTGCTGGGCACCGTGCCCGAAGGATCGCGGGTCTTGGTGACCGCCCATGACGCCTTCAAATACTTTGGCCGCGCGCATGGGTTCGAGGTTCTGGGCGTTCAGGGCATCTCGACCGAGAGCGAGGCGGGGGTGCGTCGCATCGGCGAACTGGTCGACACCCTTGTGTCGCGCAATGTCCGCGCCGTATTCGTCGAAACCTCGGTCTCGGACCGGTCGGTCCGTGCCCTGATCGAAGGGGCGGGGGCGCAGGGTCACGAGGTGGTGATCGGAGGCGAGCTATACTCCGACGCCATGGGCGAGGAGGGGACCTATGAGGGAACCTACCTTGGCATGATCGACCACAACTTTACCACCATCGCCCGCGCCCTTGGGGGCAGCGTGCCCGACCGGGGCATGGCCGGCATGCTGGAGGCGTCATGACCCCACCCGACCTCGCCCTTGCGGCCAAAGACGGCACTGTTCTGGCGCCGGTGGGCGAAGCGCCCGCGCTTGGTATCCGGGGCATGACGGTGTCCTATGCCGAGAAACCGGCGATCTTTTCGGTCGATGCGGATTTCGCCGCCGGGGCCATGACCGCCATTGTCGGGCCGAACGGGGCGGGCAAATCAACTCTGCTCAAGGCCGCATTGGGGGTGATCCCACGGCTGTCGGGCGAGGTGTCGGTCTTTGGCACCCCGCTCGAGGCCGCCCGTGCGAGGGTCGCCTATGTGCCCCAGCGGGCCAGTGTCGACTGGGACTTTCCCACCCGGGTCATCGACGTGGTTCTGATGGGCCTCTACCGAGAGCTTGGCCTTTTGGGCCGGGTCCGGGCCTCTCACCGGGCCAAGGCCGAAGCCTGCCTTGCCCGCGTGGGCATGTCCGACTTCGCGGCCCGGCAGATCGGCCAACTGTCCGGTGGCCAGCAGCAGCGGGTCTTTCTGGCTCGCGCAGTGGCGCAAGAGGCGGACCTTTACCTTCTGGATGAACCCTTTGCCGGGGTCGACGCCGCGACCGAGGCCGCGATTATCGAAGTTCTCAAGACCCTGAAGGATCAGGGCAAATCTGTGGTTGCTGTGCACCATGACCTTGCCACCGTCACCCGCTATTTCGACCGTGTCCTATTGCTGAACGTCCGCAAGATCGCAGCCGGACCGGTGGCACAGGCCTTCACCGCCCAGACCCTCGCCGCCACCTACGGCGGCAGGCTGGCCTCGGCCCAGATCGACCAGTTGCGGCTGGGGGATGGGGCGGGGCTACCGACCGGAGCAGAGCCAGTCGTCGGAGCAGGGCCAGACGCATGAACCCTCTCTGGGAAGCGCTGACGCTACAGGCGGGCTATAACGCCACGCTGGTGGCTGTCGGGGCGGCCCTTTTGGGCATTGCCGCCGGGGCGACGGGCAGTTTCATGGTTCTGCGCAAGCGGGCGCTTGTCTCGGACGCCATGGCCCATGCGACCCTGCCGGGTGTCGGGCTGGCCTTCATGCTGATGGTCGGGCTGGGCGGTGACGGGCGCAATCTGGTGGGCCTTTTGGCCGGATCGGCGGTGACAGCAGGGATCGGACTTTTGGGGGTCGACTGGCTGACCCGGCGGACGCGACTGGCCGAGGATGCGGCGATCGGCGCAATTCTGTCGGTGTTTTTCGGAGTGGGTATCGTCCTTCTGACCATCATCCAGACGATGAGCAGCGGACGGCAGGCCGGGCTTGAAAGCTTTCTTCTCGGCTCCACCGCCGGGATGCTTTTGTCTGACGCGATTACCATCGCGGGGGGCGGGGCGCTGGCGCTGGGGCTGGTTTGGCTGTTGCGGCGGCCGATGACGATGGTCGCCTTCGACGCAGGCTATGCGCAGGCCGTGGGCGTTGACGTGCGGCGCACCGACTTGGCGATGATGGCGCTGGTCATGGGGGTGACGGTGATCGGGCTCAAGATCGTCGGCCTGATCCTGATCGTGGCCCTTTTGATCATTCCGGCGGTGACCGCCCGTTTCTGGACCGACAGGGCAGAAGCGCTGGTCTGGATCGCAGGCGGTGTCGGCGGCGTGGCGGGCTATACCGGGGCTGCCGTGTCGGCAAGCGCACCGGACCTGCCGACCGGACCGATCATCGTGCTGATCGCGGCGGCCCTGTTTCTGGTGTCTTTGTTCTTTGCCCCCTTGCGCGGGGTCGTCGCCGCTGTCCTGCGGCACCGCCGCTTTCAAGGTCGGGTGCATCGGCGGCAGGGCCTTTTGTCGCTGTCCCGTGCCGAACCGATCCATGACCCGATGACCCTGCGCGTCCTGCGCCGGGACGGGTTGATCCGGGCCGATGGTGTGGCCACCGAACGGGGTGCGGCAGAGGCCGCCCGCGCATCCCGCGATGAACGGCGCTGGACCGCGGCGCGTGACCTGCATCAGGACACCGCCCTGATCGGGCGCTATGACGGGCTGACTGCTATCGACGCCGTCTTTACCCCCGATCAGATTGCCGCCTTTGACCGCCACCTTGGCCGGGAAGGGATGATCTGATGGGGGCGGAGTTTGTTCAGCTTAGCCTGACGCCGATCCTGATCGGTATCCTGGCCGCCATTGCCTGCGCATTGCCGGGCAATTTTCTGATCCTGCGGCGGCAGGCGCTGATCGGGGATGCGATCAGCCATGTCGTCCTGCCCGGGATCGTCGTTGCCTTTCTTCTGACCGGAGCCGTTGCGGCGGTGCCAATGCTGATTGGGGCGGGACTGGCGGCGGTCGTTGCCGTGATCCTGATCGAGGCGATCAAGCGGCTGGGGCGGATCGAGCCGGGCGCCGCGATGGGCGTTGTCTTTACCTCGCTTTTCGCAGGCGGTGTCCTGTTGCTTGAGCAATCCGACACCAGCGGCGTTCATCTGGACGTAGAGCATGCGCTGATGGGCAACCTCGAAAGCCTGATCTGGCTTGATGCCGATGGCTGGGCCTCTCTTGTCGATCCGCTGGCTCTGGCTGGCTTGCCGCCTGAACTGGGACGGATCGCGGTCGTGGCGCTGGTTATTTCGGTGCTCACTTGGGTGTTCTGGCGACCGCTGACCCTGACGACCTTCGACGAAGGTTTCGCCCGGACGCTGGGGTTGCCTGCCTCGGCGCTTGGGTTCGGGCTGGTGATCACGGCGGCCGTGGCGGCGGTCGCGGCCTTTGACGCGGTGGGTTCGATCATCGTGATCGCGATGTTCATCTGCCCCCCAGCAGCCGCCCGACTGATGACCGACAGCCTGGTCCGGCAGGTTTGGTGGAGCGTCGCCTTTGCCACCCTTTCGGCTATCTTGGGCTATGTGCTGGCGGGCTACGGCCCGCTTTGGCTGGGCTTTGCCGATGCGGTCAGCGCTGCGGGGATGGTTGCCTCGGTCGCCGGTGCCATTTTGCTGTTGGCTGCATTAATGGGCCCTCGCCGCGCAAGACTGGGCGAAAGCCGGGCAACCTCCTGAACCTGTGCACGATAATGCGAGGAGGCATGGCCATCCCCCGGTCAAAGCCCTAGTGTCGAAGGCTGAACAGGAGCTCGACGTGACCGTTCTTGACCATGACGACCTGCTAAACCTGATTGCCTGCCCCCATTGCGACGCCCTGCACAGGGTTCAGAGTCCAACCAACGGGGAACAGGCTGTCTGCCGCCGCTGTCATGCGGTCCTCATCGCCCCGCGCCGCCGGGCGGGCATGACGATCATCATGCTCTCGGTGAGTGTCATGATCCTTGTGCTGGGTGCTTTGTGGTTTCCCTTTCTGACCATTTCGCGGTCCGGGTTTCACAACGATGCCTCGCTTCTTGATGCGGCATTTGCCTTTTCCAGCGGACCCTTGTTGCCCTTGTCCCTTGCAGTTCTGGCGTTGATCGTGGTGGTTCCGCTCGCCCGAGTGATGCTGATCGTCTATGTCCTTTTGCCGGTCGTTTTTGACCGTGCGCCATTTCCCGGCGCCCGCGAAGCGTTCCGCTTCTCAGAAGCCCTGCAGCCCTGGTCCATGGCCGAGATCTTTGCACTTGGCTGTGCTGTGGCGCTGGTCAAGGTCGCGGATCTGGCCCTGATCGGTCTTGGCCCGGCGTTTTGGATGTTCGCGGGGTTGGTGGTCATCATTGTCGTGCAGGACAACTTCATGTGCCGCTGGTCTATCTGGTCCTCGCTCGAGCCTGAGGATGAGCCAAAGTTCAAACCCACGTCGATGACCGACCCAGAAATCATGAACCTCCCCTCACCCGAGGCCAAGGCATGAGCGGGGACAGACATCTCAGCGCCCTGACAGCGCGCGATGCAGGCCTTGTCGCCTGCCGTCGTTGCACACGGGTCTGGCCGGGGCATGAAACTGTCTGCGGACGTTGCGGGGCGGGGATGACCTCGCGAGATGACCGCAGCCTGAGCCGCGTCTGGGCCTGGTGGGTCGTTGGGCTTATCTGCTACGTCCCTGCCAACCTTTATCCCATGCTGTCGACCCGGACCCTTCTGTCGACCAGCGAGGCGACCATCGTGGGCGGTGCGATTGAGTTGATCCATCACGGTTCGATCGGGATTGCCATCGTCATCCTTGTCGCCAGTGTGCTGATTCCAATGGCAAAGTTCGTTTGCATTGCGTTTCTGGCCCTGACGGTTGATCGCCGGACCGCCTTGTCAGCGACGTCCCGGCAGCACCTTTACGAACTGGTCGAATACGTTGGCCGTTGGTCGATGATCGACGTCTTCGTCGTTGCGATCCTGTCGTCTTTGGTGCAGTTGAACGTGGCTGCCACCATCAATCCGGGCCCTGCCAGCCTCGCCTTTGCCCTGTCAGTGATCTTTACCATGCTGTCGGCGCAGGCCTTTGATTCACGGCTGATCTGGGATGGGATCGAGGAAGCAGACAGGTCGGATGACCTGGCCTTTTCAGCCGCCGGAAGGGACATGGCCCATTGAGCGACAGTATACCCGACGTTGAGGTGAAAGCCGTCAAGCGCAGCATATGGGAGCGCGCTTCCGTTGTCTGGCTTGTGCCCGTCGCGGCCCTGGCCATTGCCATGGGGGTCGCGTGGCAAAGCTACACGGATCGCGGTCCGGTGATCGAGATCATCTTTGACAACGCTTCGGGCATTTCCCCGAATGAGACCGAATTGCGGTTCCGCAATGTGGCGGTGGGCCTTGTCGAAGGTGTGTCCTTTACCGAGGCGCTGGATCAGGTCGTGGTCGAGGTCCGGCTCGATAAGAAGGTTGCCCCCTATGTGGATGACGAGGCGCAGTTCTGGGTGGTCCGCCCAGAGGTAACGACGCAAGGGGTTTCCGGCCTCGATACGGTGCTGTCCGGTGTCTACCTGCAGGGCGTCTGGGACGAAGTCCCGTCCGAATTGACCTACATATTCGAAGGATTGTCTGAACCGCCACTTTTGGCAGATGGTCGCCAGGGACTGATGATCACGCTGCGGTCGAGCGATGGGTCTTTGTCCGGTAACACCCCGATGCTCTACAAAGGTGTCGAGGTTGGACGGATCGGCACTGCCAATGTCTCCTCCGATGGCTTTTCTGTCGAGGCGCGGGCGGTGGTCTACGCCCCCTATGATAACCTCGTCACCGATTCGACCCGCTTCTGGGACACCTCGGGCTTTTCGCTGTCGATCGGAACCTCGGGTGCGGCGGTCAATTTCGATTCGCTGGCCTCCCTGATCGCAGGTGGGGTGACCTTTGATACCTTCGTGTCGGGGGCCCGTTTGGCGCGGGATGGCACGGTCTTTACCGTCTATGCCGATGACTCTTCGGCCCGCGCAAGCGTGTTTGACCGCAACGACGGCGTCACCCTTGATTTGATCGCAATCTTTGACGGCAACGTTGCTGGCCTGTCCACCGGTGCCGCGGTTGAGCTGAACGGTCTGAGGATCGGTGAAGTGTCGGGACTGAATGGCGTGGTCGAAACGACCCCCGCCGGTGCAACGCGGGTCCGTCTGCAAACGGTCCTGTCGATCCAGCCGTCCCGTCTGGGTCTGGAAGGGGAAACCAACGCAGAGGATGCATTGGCCTTCCTTCAGGCACAGGTCACAAACGGCCTGCGCGCCCGTCTTGTCACCGGCAGCCTGCTGACCGGAGGGTTGAAGGTACAGCTTTTCACGCCGCTTAACGTGATGCCGGCCACGATTGACATGGACTACAACCCCTTCCCACGCCTTCCGACGACCTCAAGCGATATCGCGGATGTGCAGGCCTCGGCTCAAGGCACGCTCGATCGGATCAACAACCTGCCGATCGAAGAGTTACTGCAAAGCGCGACGGATCTGATGACCAATGCCTCTGTCCTGATCGGCAGCGCCGACACCCAGCGCGTGCCCGGCGACATCAGCGCCCTACTGGAAGATATCCGGGCGGTGGTCGGCTCTGAAAGCGTGCAGGGCCTGCCGGTTCAGCTGTCGGGTATCATGTCGGAGCTCGAGACAACGATCACCGAGGTGCGGGTCATCTTGGCCACCGTCGAAGAACAGGCCATTGTCGCCCGCCTGGGAGGGGCCATTGACGCGGCTACCACGCTGAGTGGGCAGATCGAGCTAAGCCTGCAAGGCGTGCCAGACCTGCTAGGGCAGGTCGAGGCTTTGGCCGCCACGGCCAATGATTTGCCACTGAATGACCTGATCACCCAGATTTCGGCCCTTTCGGCGAATGCCAACACCCTTCTCGCGTCGGAGGCCGCACAAGCCTTGCCGGACCAGATCGGTCGCCTGACCGCAGAGTTGGAAGGCACCGCATCTGAAGTGCGCACGCTTGTCGCCGGACTTAATTCGGACGAAGCCAGCGCGAGGTTGCTGGCTGCAGTCGATGCGGCCGCCGCCGCCGCCGCCAGCCTTGACGCCTCTCTCGCCGGAGTGCCCGAACTTGTTGAGCGGATCAACGTCGTCGCCGCCGACGCGCAGGAGCTGGAGCTTGATAGCCTGATCGCGAGCGTGACCAGCCTGATCGAAAGTGCTGACACCCTCGTCTCGGCCGAGGCGACATTGGCGCTTCCGGCCGAGTTGAATGCCTCTCTGGCCCAGTTGCGGGGTATCTTGGCCGAATTCAGCGAGGGCGGAGCGGTCGAGAATACGAATGCCGCCCTGTTGTCCGCGCGCAATGCTGCGGATGAGATTGCGCTGGCAGCACAGGAGTTGCCTGCGCTGCTGGAGCGGGCCAATGCCCTTCTGGCCCAGGCGGATACGACGTTGTCGGGCTTTGAAGATACCTCGCCTGCCATCCGCGACGCGCGGGCGGCCCTGAACGAAATCACTCGGGCGGCCCAAGCGGTCACCTCCCTGGCCCGCGCGATTGAGCGTCGGCCCAACTCACTTCTGGTTGGACGGTGAAGACGATGAAGCTGCTGCCCCTTTCCCTTGTCTGTCTTGCGTCGCTCGCCGCCTGTGGTGACCCGGCCCAGCGATACGCGGTTCCGGCCGTTACGCCATTGGCGACCGTAGGCATTTCCTACCGCTCGGTCGAGGTGCGCGAAGTGACCTTGCCGACCTATGCCCAGTTGGAAGAGATCTTTGTCGAGACCGGGGACGGGGCACTGACCTCCTCCACCGCCCTGCTTTGGGCCGATGACCCCACCCGGGCCACAACGCTTGAACTGACCCGCGCCTTGGCTGCGATCACCGGGGCGCGGGTTGCGTCGGAACCCTGGCCCTTCGACAGCTATGCCGATGTCCGGGTTGAAGTTCGGGTGGAAGAATTCATCGCCTCCGCGCGCGGCGAATTCCGCCTGTCGGGGCAGTACTTTGTCGCAACCCTTGATGGCGGCAGCCGGGACCGAGCGCTGCCCTTCCGGGTCAGCGTTCCGATGGCGAGCGATGCGGGCCCTGCGGGCATCGCGGCGGCACGGGGGGCAGCGATGACCCAACTGGCAGAACAGATCGCTCGCGACGGTCTGCGCTAGCGCCGTTTTTCTTCTGCGTCCGGGGTGCCTGACAGGTATCCAACCGCCTTTGACCGGTCTAAGCTTGCCTTGCAATCGGAAGAGACCGGGCAGGAGATTGTCCCTGCCGGGCAAAGGGGACGAAGACAAATGGGACGACTGGACGGCAAGACCGCATTGGTGACGGCGGCAGCGCAGGGCATCGGCAAGGCAAGCGCCATCGCCATGGCCCGCGAAGGGGCAGAGGTTCTGGCCACGGACATCAACATGGCCGCGCTGGACGAGCTTGAGGGCATTCCCGGCATCTGCACCATGCGGCTCGACGTAATGGACCCCGCCAGCATCGCCGAGGCGCAGGCCGCCCTGCCGGCCCCTTCCATCTTGTTCAACTGCGCGGGTTTCGTGGCCCATGGTACGATCCTCGACTGTGACGAGGATCAGTGGGCCTTCAGCATGGACCTGAACATGACGGCCATGTACCGGATGTGCCGGACCTTCCTGCCCGGCATGATCGAGGCTGGCGGCGGGTCGATCATCAACATGTCCTCGGTCGCCTCATCCGTGATCGCGGCCCCCAACCGGTTCGTCTACGGCGCGACGAAGGCGGGCGTGATCGGCATGACCAAATCCATCGCCGCCGATTTCATCGGGCAGGGGATCCGCTGCAACTGTATCTGCCCGGCCACCGTCGAAAGCCCCAGCCTTGAGGGCCGCCTGACCGCGACCGGCGATTACGAGGCCGCCCGAAGGGCCTTTATCGCCCGCCAGCCCATCGGGCGCATCGGTCAACCCGAAGAGATCGCGGCGCTGGTCCTGTATCTGGCAAGTGACGAATCGTCCTACACCACCGGTATCGCCCATGTCATCGACGGCGGTTGGGCCAACGTCTAAGGCAGAGGGAGGCCCCGGCATGGAACTGATCGATACCCACCTGCACATGATCCACCGCGACCGGTTCACCTATGAGTGGACGGGAAATGTCCCCGTCCTCGCAACGGGTGACTATACGCTGGCCGATGCCAAGGCGCTGGCCGGCGGGCGGATCAAGGGCTTTGTCTTTATGGAGGTCGATGTGGCCGAAGGGCAGTACCGGGACGAGGCCCGGTTTGTCCATTCGCTCATGACACCCGGTTCAGGCCTTCTGGGCCAGATCGTCGCCTGCCGTCCCGAGTATGACGAGGGCTTCGACGACTGGGTCGAAGAGGCCTGCGAACTTGGCACCGTCGGCTTCCGACGCATCCTGCACGAGACGACGGACGACGTGTCCCAGCCCGAGGTTTTTCGCGCCAATGTCCGCAAGATCGGTGCGGCGGGAAAGGTGTTCGACATGAACTTCCTCGCCCGCCAGTTACCGCTGGCCAAGGCTTTGGCCGAGGCCTGTCCCGACCAGCAGCTTGTCCTTGATCATTGCGGTGTACCCGACATCGCGGGCGACGGGTTTGATTTGTGGCGACGCAACCTGCTTGAGGTAGCCGCCCTGCCGCATGTGGCCTGCAAGCTGTCGGGCATCATGGCCTATTGCGGCCCTGACAAGGACCCGGCCAGCGCCATTGGACCCTATGTCGATCAGGTGCTTGAGGCCTTTGGCCCTGACCGGGTGGTCTGGGGCAGCGACTGGCCGGTCGTCAATCTGGGCGGAGGCCTGCCCGCCTGGCTGGACGCGACCGAGGCGATCCTGTCGAAACTTTCGCCCGACGAACAGGCCGCCATCGGGCACAAGAACGCCCAAAGGGTCTATGCGCTGCCGGTCTGACCTGCCGCTGGACTTGGGTTCACCAAAGGAATGACGACATGGATCTGGAATTGGGCGGACGGGTGATCCTTGTCACCGGCGGGGCATCGGGCATCGGTGCGGCCATCGTCACAGGCCTTTTGGCCGAAGGGGCGGTGCCCGTCGTCCTTGACCGCTCAGGGTATCGGCCGGGCATGGTCCCGCCGGCGGATTGGATCACGCTGGAACTGGGCGACGACGCTGCCTGCGCCACTGCGATCCGTTCGGTCATGGACCGGCATGGCCGCATCGACGGGCTGGTCAACAATGCCGGCCGCAATGACGGGGTGGACCTCGACGCGGGCCCCGCGGCCTTTCGGGCCTCTCTCAACATCAATTTGGTGCCGGCCTATACCCTTGTCCACCTGACCCAACAGGCCCTGCGTGACAGCCGGGGGGCCATCGTCAACGTGGCATCCAAGACGGCGCTGACCGGGCAGGGGGGCACCTCGGCCTATGTGGCGGCCAAGGCGGGGCTGTTGGGGCTGACGCGGGAATGGGCGGCGGCCTTTGCCCCCGACGGCGTGCGCGTCAACGCGGTGATCCCGGCCGAGGTGATGACGCCGATGTATGCCGATTGGCTGGCCACCTTTCCGGACCCCGCCGCGAACGAGGCGGCGATTACCCAGACCATCCCATTGGGCCAACGGATGACAACGCCTGCGGAAATGGCCGATAGCGTGTTGTTCCTGCTGTCGCCCCGGTCGGGGCATACAACGGGGCAATGGCATTTCGTCGATGGGGGCTACGTCCACCTTGACCGGGCGCTGACCGGAAACTGACCGGGGGCAAATGACCGGCGCCAAAAGACCGGCGCCAAAAGACCGGGGCCAAATGACCGGGGCCAAATGACCGGGGGCAGTCCCCCCGGTCTGTTGGTCTTACATCACTGCGCCCATCTGCCAAGGCACGAACTCTGCCCCGCCAAAACCCAGCTCTTCGCTCTTGGTCTGCTTCCCTGAGGCGACGGCGATGAACATCTCGAGTATCTCGCGGCCCTTTTCGGCGACGCTGACGCCTTCGGTAATGATGTCACCGCAGTTGATGTCCATATCCTCCGACATCCGGGCATACATTTCCGAGTTGGTGGCAAGCTTGACGCAGGGCGTCGGCTTGTAGCCCGACACCGAGCCCCGACCGGTGGTAAAGCAGACAAGATTGGCGCCCGAGGCGATCTGGCCAGTGACCGAGCAGGGGTCGTAGCCGGGGCTGTCCATATAGGCAAAGCCGGGCGTCGTGATCGGTTCGGCGAACTTGTAGACGCCCGACAGCGGGGCGGTGCCGCCCTTGGCCACGGCGCCAAGTGACTTTTCAAGGATGGTGGTCAACCCGCCCCGCTTGTTGCCGGGGGAGGGGTTGTTGTCCATCTTGCCGCCGTTGCTGGCGGTGTAGTTCTCCCACCACTTGATCCGCTCGATCAGCTTTTCCCCGACCTCGGGGCTGACGGCGCGGCGGGTGAGCAGGTGTTCGGCTCCATAAATCTCGGGCGTTTCAGACAGGATGGTGATCGCGCCGTGCTGGACCAGCAGGTCCGAGGCATGGCCAAGGGCCGGATTGGCGGTGATGCCGGAATAGCCGTCCGACCCGCCGCATTGCAGGCCAACCGACAGGTGGCTGAGGGGGGCAGGGGCGCGGCTGACCTTGTTGGCGACCTCACCCATTTCCTTCAGGACTGACAGACCCTTTTCGATGGTGGCCCGTGTGCCGCCCGTCTGCTGGATCGTCATATAGCGGAAATTGCCGTCCGCCCGCATCCGGCCCGCACCGATCAGATCTGGGATCTGCATGACCTCGCAGCCCAGCCCCACCAGCAGGATGCCGCCAAAGTTGGGGTTGCGGGCATAGCCGGACAGGGTGCGGAACAGGGTGTCATAGCCTTCGTCATTGCCTGACATGCCGCATCCGGTGCCGTGGACGATGGGGACGACCCCGTCGACATTCTCAAACCCGGCCAGCCAGTCCGACTTTTCGGCGGCCTCGGCGATAAAGCGGGCCACGCTGCCCGAACAGTTCACGCTTGTCAGGATGCCCAGATAGTTGCGTGTACCGACCGTCCCGTCGGCGCGGTGGTAGCCGTCAAAGGTCCGCACCTCTGTCACCGGGGGAAGGGCGGTGTTGGCCGTCGCATGGGCATAGTCCTGGCTGTGGGGGCCCATGCCAAGGTTGTGGCTATGGATATGATCGCCCGGCGCGATGGTACTGGTCGCCATGCCGATGATCTGTCCGTAGCGGATGACGTTCTGGCCCGCTTCGATCGCTTGCGTCGCGATTTTGTGCCCGCGGGGGACGGCGATGGTCAGGGTCAGGCCCTCAGTCGCCAGGGTCGCCCCGGCAGGCAAATCGGCCAATGCAACAACGACGTTGTCATTGGGGTGCAGCCTGATACAATCTAGGCGTGTCTCATCCATAGTGGTGTCCTTTTGGCGTGTAACGTGCTTGACTTTAATGTCCTGCTTGCTAACATGTTAGTATGTTAAGCGTTGGTAAACACATTGAGCAAGGTCCAATGGTGCATCGGTTAAAGTCTTTGGATATGTTTTCCGGTTCGTTGTCGCAACGGACCTATCTTTCCTTGCGGGCGGCGATCATAGAGCTTGTTTACCCGCCCGGGGCGCTTCTCCGAAAGGGGGAAATTTGCGAAGCTCTCGGCGTGTCGCGCTCGCCTGTGTCCGAGGCGATCAGCCGACTGGCCAATGAACGCCTTGTCAGAGTCGTGCCGCAGGCAGGGACCTATGCAGCCCGCTTCTCGATTGACGAAATCAAGGAGAGCGCGTTCATCCGCGAAGCTATCGAAGTCGCCGCGATCAGAGAGCTTGCCCCCCAGGTCACAGACGCCCAACTGGTCGAACTGCGCCGGAACCTGAGAGTTCAGGAGGCGCTTGTGGCCGATGGCGATGACGCCGGGTTCTACCAATTGGATTCTGAGTTTCATGGGCTCTTGTTGTCCTATACCGGTTATCCCCGGCTGACAGAGCTTGCCGAAATCTCATGGGGGCATGTCGGGCGGGCCCGCCAGCAGATCCTGCCGGAACGGGGCCGCGTCCTTGCTACACTGGGAGAGCATTGGGCGGTTCTCGAAGCCTTGGAGGCCCGAGACGAAGAACGGGCAGTCGCGGCCCTGCGCAAACACCTGCGCCAGCTGGTCAGCTTCCTTGTCCCGCTGAAGCGGTCACGGCCCGAGCTGTTTGACCCTGAATGATACCCAAGGGGCGATGGTCCGGGACCTGATCGGCGGTTGGCCCACCTCTGCGTTGATACCGCGCCCTTGTGTCGATCACGCCTTGTGTCGCCATAGGGTCAAGGCCACCCGGTCTTGGGCGACCTAGTACCGGGTGGTCATCCGGTAGCCCGGCGCGTGGTTCAGACGGACATGGGTGATGGCTTGCCCCTGCCACCACGTCGTCCGCTCGACCCGAAAGACCGGGGCACCGGGGGCGTGGCCCAGATGGTCGCACAATGGGCCTTCGGCGGCGACGGCCATCAGGCCGATTTCGACCTCGGAATAGGGAACAGCGGCGATCAGCCACTCGGTCGGGCCTTGCTTGTCAAATGAGGCTTCCAGAACCTCGGGCAAGGCGGTCGCGTTGATCCAGCGGTCTTCGAACTGATGCGGCGCACCGTCGGAATAGTGCATTGCCGTGACATGAACGACCCTGTCGCCAGCGCCAAGGCCCATGCGACCGCGCAGCCAGTCGGGGGCGGGCAGGGTGGCGGTACTGACCAGCGCATAGCGGTAGCTGGCTCCGGCTGCGGCGATCTCATCCCCGACAAGCGGGATCTCGAACCTTGCCTGCCGCACAGGGGCAGCCCGAACCCGCGTGCCCGACTTGCGCTTGCGTTCGACCAGCCCCATCTCTTCGATCTCGCGCATGGCCCGGTTCACCGTGGCGCGGGCGCAGCCAAAGGCCTCGGCCAGCTCCATCTCGGACGGCAGAATAGTGCCGGCCCCCCAGGTCCCGTCGGTGATCCGCGACAGGATCGCTGCGCGCACATCGCGATAGGTGGTTCTGGAGGGAACGGGGGCGTCAGGTGTCATAGCGCCTCTCTGAGCGGGCCGATGATATTGCGCCAATCGCGCAGGATGGCGTCGCGGGCGATGTGTCGTCCCTCTTTGACCTGATGGCGTCCGGCTGACCAGAGGTCCGTGACCGTCCCGTCACCGGCGGCAAAGATCAGCCCGTCCAATAGCTGGGCGGGGCGCAGACCGGCAAGGGCAGGGTGATCGGTGTCCAGCGCCACAAGATCGGCCAATGCACCTGCCGCAATCCGCCCGGCATCCCGACCAAGGGCCTGTGCCGTCCCCTGTGCCGCCCGTTCATAAAGGGTCTGGCCCACCGACCCTTCTCCAAGGATCATCACATTGCGGGCCCGGTCGCGCAGGCGCTGGCTGTACTCAAGCTGGCGCAACTCTTCCCCCAGCGCTATCCTGACATTGCTGTCAGAGCCGATCCCGAACGTGCCACCCGCCATCAGCCAGTCCGGCCCGGCAAAGATGCCATCGCCAAGGTTGCCTTCGGTGATCGGGCAAAGTCCGGCGACCGCCCCGCTTTTGGCAAGGCCCGCGATCTCGGCGTTGGTCATATGGGTGACGTGGATGCCGCACCAATCGGGGCTGACCGGCGCATTGTCGAGGATCCATTCCACAGGACGCGCGCCCAGCCAGTCGACGATCTCGGCCACCTCTTGTTGCTGTTCGGCAAGGTGCATGTGGATCGGCCCGCCAGCCCCAAGGGGCAGCACCTCGGCCAGCGTGGCAGGGGTCACGGCCCGCAGCGAGTGGGGGGCAAGCCCCAGCGTGGTGTCAAAGGGCATATCGCGGGCGGCATCACGGATGGCGGTCAAGAGGGGGCCAAAGCTGTCAACCGTGCAGCCGAACCTTTGCTGCCCCCCCGACAAGGGCTGCGCCCCCGCACCGCCATAGGCATAATACACCGGCAGATGGGTCAGCCCGATCCCGGTTGTCCGGGCGGCGGCAAAGATCCGCACCGACAGTTCGGCTGGGTCGTCATAGGGCAGGCCGCCGGGCTGGTGGTGGATGTAGTGAAACTCTCCCACCCCGGCAAAGCCTGCCTCCTGCATCTCCATGAACACCAGCGCGGCGATAGCCTCGATCTGGTTCGGGGTCAGCCGGTCGAGAAAGCGGTACATCAGGCGGCGCCAGGTCCAGAAGCTGTCCGGCCCGCGCGCCCGATGCTCGGTCATGCCGGCCATGGCCCTTTGAAAGGCATGGGAATGCAGGTTCGACAGGGCGGGCAGCAGGGCCGCGACGCGGGTATCCCCCGGCTCTGCCACGCTGCCCACCTGAACCGACGCGATACGACCCGTCGACAGGGTGACGCGCACATCCTGCGCCCAGCCTTGGGGCAAGAGGGCCTGCTTTGCGAAGATCATTCGAACCTCATTATGTATAGACATAATATCTATACTTTCATACAAGATGACTCGTCCACTCCCATTTTACAAAGGTTGGCCGTGCCCGAAACCGCCCATATTCTGCTGGATTTTCAGGTTGCCACGATGGTCGGTGACGACGGGCCCTACGGATTGGTGCCTGATGCGGCTCTTGTGATCGAAGGTGGGCACATTGCGTGGATCGGACCGCGCCATGACCTGCCCGCCGACCGTGCCAGCCTGCCAGCCCGGTCCCTTGGGGGGCGGCTGGTGACGCCGGCGCTGATCGATTGCCATACCCATCTGGTGCATGGGGGCAACCGGGCTGCCGAACTTGAAATGCGCCTGAACGGGGCCAGCTACGAAGAGGTCGCCCGCGCTGGCGGCGGCATCCTGTCCACCGTCACAGCCACCCGCGCCGCCAGCCTTGATGACCTGATCGCCAGCGCCCTGCCGCGTCTTGACGCCGCCCTTGCCGAAGGGGTGGCGACGGTCGAGGTCAAATCGGGCTACGGCCTTGATCTGGAAACCGAACTGCGGATGCTGCGCGCCGCCCGAAGGCTGGGCGAAATGCGGGATGTGACAGTGCGGACCTCATTCCTTGGGGCCCATGCCATCCCGCCCGATTACAAGGGCCGGGCAGATGCCTATCTGGACGAGGTCTGCCTGCCTGCCCTTTACGCCGCCCATGCCGAAGGGTTGGTGGACGCTGTAGACGGGTTCTGCGAGGGGATCGCCTTTTCCCCTGCCCAAATCGAACGGCTGTTCGCGGTGGCGTCGGCGCTGGACTTGCCGGTCAAGCTGCATGCAGAGCAGTTGTCAAACCTTGGCGGCGCGGTGCTTGCGGCACGGCACGAGGCGCTTTCAGCCGATCACCTCGAATATCTGGATGAGACCGGGGTCGCGGCGCTCGCGGCGGCCGGAACCGTTGCCGTCATCCTGCCCGGCGCCTTCTATACGTTACGCGAAACGCAGGCCCCGCCGGTCGCCTTGCTGCGCCAACATGGTGTGCCGATGGCCGTGGCGACCGACATGAACCCCGGATCCTCGCCAATGTCCTCGCTGCTTTTGGCGATGAACATGGCCAGCACCCTGTTCCGCCTGACGCCGGAAGAGGCCTTGGCCGGGGTGACCCGAAATGCCGCACGGGCGCTCGGCCTGACGGACAGGGGGCAGCTTGCCCCCGGCCTTCGGGCTGATCTGGCTGTCTGGGACTGTGATCACCCCGCCGAACTGGCCTATCGCATCGGTTTCAATCCGCTTCATCAACGCATCGTCGGAGGTGCCCTGTGACCCTGACCCTCACCCCCGGTGCGACGACCCTCGCCCAATTGGCAAGGATCTGGCAGGAGGATGCCGCCGTCACCCTTGACCGGTCAGCCCGGCCCGGGGTCGAGGCTGCGGCAGAGGCGATTGCCCGCGCCGCGGCCGGGGACGATCCGGTCTACGGGGTGAATACCGGTTTCGGCAAACTGGCCTCGATGCGGATCGCGCCCGGGGATACCGCAGCGCTTCAGCGCAACCTGATCCTGTCGCATTGCTGTGGGGTAGGCCCCGCCATTTCACCCCGGCACACCCGCCTGATGATGGTCCTCAAACTGCTTAGCCTTGGGCGCGGCGCCTCGGGCGTGCGCTGGGCGCTGATCGAGATGCTGGAGCAAATGCTCGCCCGGGGCGTCACGCCAGTGGTGCCATCGCAAGGATCGGTCGGGGCGTCGGGCGACCTTGCCCCGCTGGCCCATATGACCGCCGTCATCATCGGGGAGGGCGAGGCAGAGGTTGGGGGCGAAGTGCTGCCCGGGGCCGAGGCATTGGCGAAGGTCGGGCTGGCGCCAATCGCCCTTGGTCCGAAAGAGGGGTTGGCCTTCATCAACGGCACCCAGTTCTGCACGGCTTTCGCGGTGGCGGGGCTCTTTGACGGCTGGTCCGCCGCGCAATCCGCCCTCGTTGTTTCAGCCCTGTCGACCGATGCCATCATGGGATCGACGGCACCGCTGCAACCCGAGATCCACGCCCTGCGTGGCCACGCCGGCCAGATCGAGGCGGCGGGTTTCCTGCGCGCCTTGCTCGACGGTTCGGTCATTCGGGAAAGCCACCGTGACGGGGATACGCGGGTGCAGGACCCTTATTGCATCCGCTGTCAGCCGCAGGTGACAGGGGCTGCGATGGATGTCTTGCGCATGGCTGCCCGGACGTTGGAGGTTGAGGCCAATGCCGCCACCGACAACCCTTTGGTTCTGTCCGAGGCGGGGCTGATCGTGTCTGGCGGCAACTTTCACGCCGAACCGGTGGGCTTTGCCGCCGACATGATGGCGCTGGCCCTGTCCGAGATCGGCGCCATCGCCCAGCGGCGGGTGGCCTTGATGGTCGATCCGACCCTGTCGTTCGATCTGCCGCCCTTTCTGACGCCACATCCGGGCCTGAACTCCGGCCTGATGATCGCCGAAGTGACGACAGCGGCATTGATGAGTGAAAACAAACATCTGGCGCACCCAACTGTGACGGATTCCACCCCCACCAGCGCCAATCAGGAGGACCATGTGAGCATGGCTGCCCATGGGGCGCGGCGGCTGGGGCCGATGGTGGCCAACCTCAACGTCATCCTTGGGGTGGAGGCGCTTTGTGCCGCGCAGGGCATCGCCTTCCGCGCCCCGCTAAAGACCAGCGGGCCGTTGCAGGCCGTCATCGCCCGGCTGCGCGAAGTGGTGCCGCCGATGGGCGATGACCGCTACCTCGCCCCGGATATCGCGACAGCGGCGGAATTGGTGGGCAGCGGGGCGTTGGCCCGCGCTTCTGGCCTGCCCTTGCCAAGCCTGTCAGGACCGGAGGGCAGCGTATGACTCCGTTCGAGGTTATTCCCGGCGATGGCCCCATTATCCTCGGCCAGCCCCACGGCGGGACATGGCTGCCCGAAGGCATGGCGGATCGGCTGACCCCGATTGGTCAGGCGCTGGCCGATACTGACTGGCATATCGGGCTGCTCCATGATGGGCTGTTGCTCGGCGCGACCATCGTGCGCTCGAACGTCCATCGCTATGTCATTGATGCCAATCGGGATCCTGCGGGAGGCTCGCTTTAACCGGGCCAGAATACGACTGGTCTTTGCCCTGAAACAGATTTCGACGGGGCGCCCCTTTGGCAGCCCGGACAGGCACCGGACGCGGACGAGGTGGCCGAGCGGCGGGCAATGTATCACACGCCATATCATGCCGCTATGGCCGAGCAGATCGACCGGGTCCGCGACCGGTACGGGGTGGCGATCCTCTACGACTGCCACTCGATCCGGTCAAATATACCGTTCCTGTTCAAGGGCCTGCTGCCGGTTTTTAATGTAGGTACAAACGATGGGCATAGCTGCTCTGTTGCCGTGACGGATGCGGTCATGGCCCCACTCATGGCCCCACAAAGGGCATCCATGCGGTCAACCGTTCTCAATGGCCGCTTCAAGGGCGGCTGGACCACCCGGCACTATGGCCAGCCGGGTGCTGGCGTCCATGCCATCCAGATGGAGCTGTCCCAAAGGGCCTACCTGACGGACGAAGCCGCCCCCTGGGATCTGGACCCGGTCAAGGTTGGTCGGCTGCGAGCCCTCCTGACGGAAGTCCTGCTTCGCCTCGACCGGCTGGCCCGGTCCGGCGCAATTTCCAACGCCTCTGCCCCCTTTTCGGAGAAACCCGATGCTTGACCGCAAGAACACCCGCGACGTCTATCCCGCCACTGGCACAGTGCGCACAGCCAAAAGCTGGCAGACCGAGGCCGCTGTGCGGATGCTGATGAACAACCTCCACCCCGATGTGGCCGAGAACCCGCATGAGCTGGTGGTCTATGGCGGGATCGGGCGGGCGGCGCGCAGCTGGTCCGACTTTGACTGCATCGTTGCGACCCTGACGGACCTTGAGGATGATGAGACCCTTGTGGTCCAGTCCGGTCGCCCCGTGGCAGTGGTCCGGACCCATGCCGACGCCCCGCGCGTGCTGATCGCCAATTCGAACCTCGTGCCGCATTGGGCGACCTGGGACCATTTCAACGCCTTGGATCGCAAGGGGCTGATGATGTACGGCCAGATGACGGCCGGGTCGTGGATCTACATCGGGACGCAGGGCATCGTGCAGGGCACCTATGAGACCTTCGCTGAAGCTGGGCGCCAGCACTATGGTGGCAACCTGAAGGGCCGCTGGATTCTGACCGCCGGTCTGGGCGGTATGGGCGGGGCACAGCCTCTTGCCGCTGTCATGGCGGGGGCCTGCTGCCTGGCCGTCGAATGCGATGTAACCCAGATCGATTTTCGTATGCGCACCAGATACCTGGATGCCAAAGCTCAGACTTTGGACGAAGCGTTGGCCCTGATCGCGGACTGGACCGGCAAGGGCGAGGCAAAGTCAGTGGGCCTGGTTGGCAACGCCGCCGACGTCTTTCCGGCGCTGGTTGAACGTATGCAGGCCGGCGGGCCGCACCCCGATATGGTCACCGACCAGACTTCCGCCCACGATCCGCTGCATGGCTACCTGCCGCAGGGTTGGGGCCTGGCCGACTGGCGCGCCCGGCAAGAGACCGCCCCGGCCGAGGTTGAGGCCGCCGCACGCGCCAGCATGAAGCGCCACGTGGCTGCAATGGTTGATTTCTGGAACGCGGGCGTCCCGACGCTGGATTACGGGAACAACATCCGGCAGGTGGCACAGGATGAAGGGTTAACGACCGCCTTCGATTTCCCCGGCTTTGTGCCCGCCTATATCCGGCCGCTGTTCTGCAAGGGGATCGGCCCGTTCCGCTGGGTGGCCCTGTCCGGCGACCCCGAGGATATCTACAAGACCGACGCGGCGATGAAGCGGCTGTTTCCCGACAATGACCATCTGCATCGCTGGCTGGACATGGCGCAGGACCGGATCGCGTTTCAGGGCCTGCCAGCGCGGATCTGCTGGATCGGGCTGGATGAACGGCACCGGGCGGGCCTCATGTTCAACGAGATGGTGGCCAGCGGCGAATTGTCCGCGCCCATCGTCATCGGGCGTGACCATCTGGACGCCGGTTCCGTCGCCAGCCCCAACCGCGAAACCGAGGCGATGCTTGATGGCTCTGACGCGGTGTCGGACTGGCCCTTGCTGAACGCGTTGGTCAATACCGCCTCTGGCGCCACATGGGTGTCGTTGCACCACGGGGGCGGGGTTGGCATGGGCTTTTCCCAGCATGCCGGGGTGGTCATCGTGGCCGATGGGACCGAGGCGGCTGCCCGGCGTTTGGAACGGGTGCTATGGAACGACCCCGCCTCGGGCGTCTGGCGGCACGCGGATGCGGGGTATCAGACGGCGGTGGAGTGCGCGCGGGAAAAGGGGCTCCGCCTGCCCACGATCCTTGGGAACTGACGGGCGTTGACGACGCGCTGCGTGGCGGGTCAGATGGCGCCAGCCACTCAAGGACCCAAACCGATGACCGATCTGCTTTTTCCCGCCGCCCCGACCCCCGTTTTGCCCGGCCTTGCGGCGGGCTATCCCGTCGGACGCATCTTCTGTGTTGGCCGCAACTATGCGGCCCACGCCGCCGAGATGGGGATCGAGGTCGACCGGGAGAAGCCGTTTTATTTTACCAAATCCGCGACCGCCACGGTCCTGAGTGGGGAAACGAAACCCTATCCCCCCGGCACAACGAACTATCACTACGAAATGGAGCTTGTCGTGGCGATCGGTGCGCCTGCCTTCAAGGTATCCGTGGCCGATGCCATGTCCGCCGTCATCGGGTATGGATGTGGGCTGGATATGACCCGGCGCGACCTGCAACTGTCCGAACGCGCGCATCAGCGCCCATGGGATCTGGGCAAGGATGTTGAGAACAGCGCCGTTTTCGGACCCCTCAGCCCGGTTGAGGCCTTGGGCGAGATTGGGCCTCAGCGCATCTGGCTGACCCTGAACGGCGAGGTCAGACAAGACGCCACCCTGTCAGAGCTGATCTGGTCGGTGCCCGAAATCATCTCGCATCTGTCGGGCTTCTATCATCTACGCCCCGGCGACCTTATCATGACGGGAACGCCAGCGGGCGTGGGGCCAGTTCTGCCCGGCGACCGGCTTGAAGGCGGGATTGACGGGCTGGAGCCTTTGTCCCTGTCCATCGGTCCGGCGGATTAGAGCGGCGCTGGTCGTTCATCAGCACCCAGCTCTGGGTGCTCAGGAAAATTAGTTCATACCGGGATTGTCGGGGCGTAGACGATGGTCACACAATCGTGCATTCTGCGGTAGGATCAGCAGGCAAAATCAGAAAAGTCCGGCTTCGCGGGCGATCAGGGCGGCCTGCGTGCGGTTGGCGGCCCCCACCTTGCGATACAGTGTCTTGACGTGCAGCTTGACTGTCGGTTCCTGCAAGTCTAGGTCGCGGGCGATCTCCTTGTTGGACTTGCCCTCGGTCAGGCCCTTGAGAACCTGCAACTCGCGTTGGGACAGATTTTCGGCAAGCGGGTTTGATTCCACTTCCTGCGCCGCTGTCATGAAATCGATCGGAGCGTACTGTTCCCCCATGGCCATGAAACGGACAGCATTGACGAGGGATTTCGCAGGCAGTGTCTTGGGAACGAACCCCGCCGCGCCAATCTCAAGCGCTTCTTCGGCGATCTCGCGGGACGCCTCGCCTGAAATGAGGGCGACACGCTGCCCACCATCCAATGCCATTGCTTCACGCAATGTGGCAATGCCCTGCATGCCAGGCATATTGAAGTCGAGCAGGACGAGGTCGAACCGCTCTTCGGTCGAAATCATGTCGCGGGCCTGATCATATGAGCTGGCCGCGCGGATTTGAAAGTCGCCCGACCCTTCAAGATACAACACGAGTGTGTCCCGCAACAGGTCGTGGTCGTCGGCGATCAGGATGCGCATGAACTCTTCTCCTAGGATCGTTCGCTCGTTTTCTGCTTAGTCATAACCGTGAGGCAAAACCAAGGCGCAAAGGAGTTTCGCGTATATCCTAAAGGATTGTTGTTGTTTATGCGGCATCACTCGGGGCGCCGCTTTACAGCCCTGGAAAGCTGGGCGGAATATTGCCCGTGTTGGTTGCAGACGCCTATGAATAAGGTGTTTTCAAGCGTTTGTCTGGACGTCAGTCGTCAGTCCTTGCTTTCTTATGGGCTTTGAATTCAATGAGCGCTGTCCGATCCGCATCGCCGGGAAAAATTGGGGCCCTTTGGGGCGACACCGAACCCACTTTGGGTCGCATATCGAACAACCTCACGCTCGAAGTTGCCGTGATTGAGCCGCTGGTGGCCGTGTGATGCGCCCCTCTTGGGGTCGTCGGCCTGTCTCTAGCCCGGAAAGGCCCGCGGCCATCGGGTCTGGCTGGATGGTTCCGATCCCGTCAGGGCGACTATCCGAAAGTATATAAAGGATACCCGATTGACCTTTTTGTTATATTCCAAAGATCATGGCACTACTACTGGAAGTTCAATTCCGGAGGTTTAGTGTGTTCTATGTTTTGCGTTCCATCAAGGTTGCCATTCTTTGTGCAGGCCTTGCAACACCACTCACGGCGCAGAGCCTGGACGATCTCCCTGTCCCAGCAGGTGAGGTTGTCCTGACTATCTCGGGCGCCATCAGTATCACAAACAACGAAGACACCGCCGTGTTTGACTTGGCCATGTTGCAAGCCATGCCTGTCACCACCTTTGTCACAACGACTGTCTGGACCGATGGACCGCAAGAATTCAGCGGACTGGAGCTTGCAGACCTAGCGGCGGCGCTTGGTATTGAAGAGGGCCCACTTCGGGCGACGGCGATCAACGACTACGCTGTCGATATTCCGGTTTCGGATGCTGTCGAGGGTGGGCCCATCCTAGCCTACAGCCAGAATGGTGCGATCATGTCCGTCCGCGACAAAGGGCCGCTTTGGATCGTCTATCCTTATGACAGCAACGCCGCCTACAAGAGCGAAGTCGTCTATTCTCAAAGCATCTGGCAACTCGACCGTATTGAGGTCTTGCAGTAGGATAAAGTCCTCGCAAAAAAATCCATTCAAACCCAGCGCATGGGGGGCCAGGATGAGGCGTCTGGATCTGCGTAACGCGTTTGGTCGTCGTGCCGTGCCGATCCTCGCGGGGGTCTTGCTCGTGGCCGCGTTGATCATCGGTATTCTTGGACAAAGTGTCGTTTCGGACCTCAGGCTTCTTGGGGCGGCGCGGTCGGACAACGTGCAGTGGAGCTTGTCGCAAACCGAGGTCGAGTTTCTGGAGCTAGGGCCGGTTATCGACCAGATCGTGGAAGAACCGGCACCGAACCCGGTCTTGCTGCGAGACCTGCGGGTCAAGTTCGATGTGTTCTACAGCCGGATTTCAACAATCCGGAAAGGCTCGCTATATGAGAACCTTCGCGCCAATCCCTATGCCGCATCAGCCCTTGCCGATTTGCAGGTCTTTTTGGACGACAGTGTTCCGCTGATCGACGGATCGGACGGCGAACTGCATGCAGCCGCGCCCGAACTGCTTGCGCGTTATGACGAGGCACGGCCGAAGGTGCGCGACCTGTCCGTAAGTGGGTTGAGGGTATTTGCCGTCGCCTCGGACGAGCGCCGCGAACAGGTGGCAGCGACCTTGATTCAGTTGGCGACGGTGACGGCAATTCTTTTGGGAGTTCTGGCGCTTTTGGCCCTATATTTCATTGGGCGCAGCGCGACGAGTGAACGGCAACGCCGGGATCTTGAGGAAACCAGCAGTCGCATGCGAACTGTGATCGACACTGCCCTTGATGCGGTCATCGTCGCCGATGCGGACGGCAGAATAACGCATTTCAACAGCGCTGCAGAAGTCATCTTTGGCTACGATGCCAAGGATGCAATCGGGGAGTTTGTGGGCGAGCTGATTGTGCCCGCTCATCATCGGGCCGGCCATGCCGCCGGTATGAAACGGATGCGAACCTCGGGCGAGAAGCGGGTCGTTGGCCACGGTCGTGTCCAGCTCGAGGCGCGCCGCGCCAACGGCGAAGTTTTCCCGGTAGAACTCGCCATACAGTCAGCAGACACTGCAAGCGGAGAGATCTTCATCGCCTTCTTGCGTGACATTTCGCACCGGTTGAAGGCCGAGGCCGAGCTGGTCATGGCCCGTGACCGGGCACTTGCCGGGGAAAAGGCCAAGGCCGGTTTTCTGGCTGTGATGAGCCATGAAATCCGGACACCGTTGAATGGCATCATGGGCAACTTGTCGTTGCTACGCGAAACCAGACTTGACGAACGACAGGCCCGGTTTCTCGAAGATATGGACCTGTCCAGCCGGCTGTTGCTGCACCACGTCAACGATGTTCTGGACATTTCCCGCCTGGATGCCGGCAAAATGGCGCTCGAGAAGGTTCCCGTCAATTTTTCGTCTTTGGTGCAGGACATTGTCGATACCCAAAGGGGGGCCGCTGAAGCCGCAGGAAACCGATTGGAATTGTCCTGGTTGGGGCCGCCCTTGGCCTGGGTCTCGACCGATCCGGTGCGGATTGGCCAAGTGCTTTTGAACCTGATCGGTAACGCCATCAAGTTTACTGACGGTGGTCGGATTTCGCTTGAATGCGAAGTTCTGTTCAGGCGCGGAGAGGAAGCGGTGACGGAGGTTCGCGTGATCGACACCGGAATCGGCATTCCGGAGGACGACATCGAACGCATTTTCGAGGACTTTGAAACCCGCGACGTGTCCTATAGCCGCAAAAGCGGCGGGACCGGCCTTGGTTTGGGCATCGCCCGCCGGATCGTGACCGCTTTGGGCGGCGAAATGGGCGCTGAAAGCAGCCCCGGAGAAGGGAGCCTGTTCTGGGTTCGTTTGCCCCTTGTCACTACCCAAAAGCCCAAAGAGCAGTTCGCGATCCGTTTGGGGGCCAAGGCACCCGTCACTTCCGTCACACCTCGTGATGTGCTGGTCGTCGAGGACAACCCGATCAACCGCGCAGTTGCGCGCGAGATGCTGCAAAGTGACGGCCACCGGGTGACCGAAGCCGTCGATGGGGCCGAAGGCGTCCGTCTCGCTGCGTCGCATCCGTTTGACCTCATCCTGATGGATATCAGCATGCCCAGGATGGACGGCCGTCAGGCGACTGCCGCGATCCGGTCGGGTCGGGGGGCCTCGCGCGATGTGCCGATCGTGGCCCTGACCGCAAACGTTTTGCCCGAGGACGTCGAAGGGTTCCTGGCCGATGGTATGACCGATGCCCTGGCCAAGCCGCTGGATCGGGAGGCTCTGCGCAGGATTCTTGGCAGGACCGAAAGCCCGCGGGCGCGTACCCTTGTCCAATCGCCTCGATCGGCTGTTGGTCAGATATTGGACGTTGATCAGTTCGCATCGGCCCAAGACAGCCTGGGCCAGGCAGGGATCGAACTCCTGCTTCCCCGCTTCTTGGATGAGGGCGAAGAATTGGTTGACTGGCTGCTTGGCGCGCTTGCCGGCCCCACGATTCAGCCGGAAGTACGGTTCGCAATTGCGGAGCGTGCGCACAACAGCGCCGGCAGCGCCGCGACCTTCGGGGCCGCCGCCCTGCGCGAAGCCCTGGTCAGCCTCGAACGGGCGGCCAAGGCGGAACATGCTCTTGACGCGCATATCGGGGCCATCGGCCCAATATGGAAAGCGACAGAAACGGCCCTGAGGGCCAAGTTGGATCGCTAATTCAGGATCGCGAACGGGCCAATAATCCGTAGCGACCGACCATCTGGTGTAATTTTTGCGAAGCCAACGACTTGGCGAGTGGTCAAGCGACCAACAAATTCTTTAACGACGGCCGCATCAAATGGAATGTGCCTTTGGTCACGCAGCCCGCCTCGCCTGCGGTGGCCAAACCGGCCCTGTCCGAGGCGCGCTGGATCTCGTGTCTGAGCAAGCGTCGTCGCCGGCAGTCTGCTGCGCGAACGGTAAAACCGCCTTGTTTTGAACACATTTTCCCGCCGCGAGGCCCGCAAAATATCCGTTCGGATATCAAAAGGGAACAAAGAGCCATGACCCTCGTCCGTGGGGGCTGAGACGCCGTCCGCGTGTCTGCCTAAGTTCTTTACAACCCTGAATTGGTACGGAAATGGAAATCGACCTTCGATCAAGCGCTTTGACGGCACCCTGCGAATATCTGGTGGCCGTATTGCACGCCTTCTCGGCGTCATTGCCTCTGCTTGTTCGGGGGGCCTGAAACCATGCCTCGCTTTTCCATCATCATACCCTGCCAAAACGCCGAAGCGACGCTAAAGGCCACTCTTGACGCACTACGCGCCCAGACCTGCAAAAGCTGGGAAGCGATCTGTGTTGATGGTGGATCTACCGATGCGACCCGGGCGCTTGTCGTGGCGGCTGCGGCATCGGATTCGCGCATCAGCCTTGCGACCAACCCCGGAAAGAGTCCGGGCGAGGCCCGCAACTTTGGTGCCGCCCGGCTCGCGCGCGGCGAGATCGTTGCCTTTTGTGACGCCGATGACATCTGGGTCAAGACCAAGCTGGCCAGCTTGGACAAGGCGATGGCGGACCCTGACGTTGACGGGGCCTATGCCCGTGTCGCCTTTTTCCGAAACCAGGCCGACCGTGTCGGAGAAACGTCGCGCATTGCCAAAGGGCCGCTTGGGATCGAGCAACTTTTGGGCGAGAACCCGGTCTACACAATGTCCAACATCGCACTGCGCCGCGAGCTGTTCATCGAGACCGGAGGCTTCAACCCCCGCATCACTCAGAGTGGGGATCTTGAGTGGCTGATCCGACTATGTGGCGAAGGCGCCAATGTCATCGGTATCGACGAGGTTCTGGTGTGGTATCGGACCAACCCGACCGGCCGCGCCTACGATCTGAACGCCCTGCGGGCGGGCCGTAACAATGTGCTGACATCCGCCCGCCGCTACGGTGCCCAGCCAAATGCGCGGGCAGAGGCGCAGCATTTGCGCTATCTCGCCCACCGCGCCCTTCGTCTCGACAGTCCTGGTTTCAGCGCGTTCCGCCTGTCGGTGGCCGGGATCGTGCTGAGCCCCGCTGCGTTTCTGTTCCCTTTGCGCCGTGGTTCGGCGACGGCCCTTGCCGCGCTCGCTGCTCCGGCCATTCCCAGGCCTTTACGACGAATGCTTTTCTGCCGCAAATTTTTTAAGCCGGACTTTTCTAATGACACGTATTGCTCCATTCAGCTCGGTCTTCGGGCCTGGTTTCAAGGCTTCGGAAACGATGCCGTGTGCCCTGTGGGCCGTTCATGCACAGGGATTGACGGACAACGCGATCGTCATCGTCGATCATTGCGCCTTTCATCCTGTCGCGATGTCAGTCCAATCGCGGCCACGTGGGCTTACAAAACGTGCATCCCGGCGGCCACACACCTTTGGTCCTGCCATGCTGAGCCAGTCCCAAGCTTTTGCCGCATGCAGCGTGCCCACGCCTGACCCGATTTCGGAGCACCTGATATGACCCGCCCCCGCATTGTACACCTGATCGACGACGCCGCACCTGATGGTGTTATGCGCGTGCTGGACCATATCATCGACCACCCCGAGATGACTGCGAACGGTCGTCACGAGGTTCATATCATGCGACGCAACGCCCTGACTTTCAGAAGGATCAAGGCCGACATCATCGTCTCGCACCTGACGATCAGTTGGCGGATGCTTCCGCGCATTATCGCCTTGCAGGCAAGTCATGGTGACCTTCCGATCCTGCATGTTGAACACAACTACACTGAAGCCTTTGTCGCGTCAGAGGTTCAGAATCATCGCCGGTTCGCCACCCTGTTGCGCACGGCCTACGCACGGTTTGACAAGGTCGTTGCCGTCAGTCAGGCGCAGGGCCGCTGGCTTGTCTCGCAAGACTTTGTCGCGGCAGAGAGGCTTGAGGTGATACCCTCTGCGGTCAACGTGACACCGTTCCTGGAAATGGATGCGCCGGTTGCCGGTTCTCCGGTCCGGATGGGAGCCATCGGTCGCCTGGACAAGCAAAAGGGCTTCGACACATTGATTGAGGCCTTTGTTGCCTTGCCTGAAATGGACACCCGGCTGGATCTGTATGGTGAGGGTCCGGAAAGGGAGGCTTTGGAAGCCCTCGCTCAGGGCGATGATCGCGTCACCTTCCATGGGCATGTTGACCCGGTCGAGGCGATGTCCTCCATCGATGTGCTGGTGATGCCATCGCGCTGGGAAGGCTATGGCCTCGCCGCCCTTGAGGCTCGTGCCGCTGGCCGGAGGCTGATCGTGTCGGGCGTCGATGGTTTGGCCGATCATATCGCCGGTGGCGCGAGGCCAGTAGCTGGCGGCAGCCTGCCAGCCTGGAAGCGCGCCTTGGTCGAGGCTTTTGTCCAGCCGGATCTACCTGGCTTTGCCCGGGAACGCCGGGTCCTCGCCGCGGCCGAAGCTGATAGCTTTGCCCAAGGTTGGATCCGGTTGATTGCCGAGATGCGGGCAGCTGCTCAGCCGCAGTCGAAGGGTGAGCAGATAGGCCTGCCACAGTCCACGTGATCAAGTGACACCCACCCGGGCCCGTCGAGACGGGCCCGGGTCTTGACGACCAGACCTGGCCGACTGGCGCATCAGTCGCTGATCAACCCGCGATAAGTCCGCGCCCCGCCAGGTTCGCCATGAAGGCCCGGATGCCAAACTCCCACCGCGGGCAATCGGGCGACAGGGCGACGGTGTTGGTCAACGCCCCCAGTTCGGGACAAGAGATTGTCACCACGTCGCCAACAGCATGGGTGAACCCGGCGCCGGGGGCAAACCGGTCCTGCGTCGGGGCAAAGAGCGTCCCCAGAAACAGCATGAACCCGTCAGGATACTGGTGATGGGCCCCGATTGTCTGGGCCACCAGATCCGCCGGATCCCGGCTGATCGCGGCCATGCGGGACGCCCCTTGCAGCGTGAACCCCTCTGGCCCCGTCACCGTCAACGACAGCTCCAGCCCCCGCACGGTGTCGAGGGTAAAGTCCTCGTCAAACAGCCGGATCATTGGGCCAATGGCGCAAGAGGCGTTGTTGTCCTTGGCTTTGCCAAGCAGAAGGGCTGACCGGCCCTCCACGTCCCGCAGGTTCACATCGTTGCCCAGCGTTGCGCCGCAGATGGTGCCGCTGGCATTGACGGCCAGAACAACCTCCGGTTCGGGATTGTTCCACTTTGAGATCGGGTGCAGGCCGACCATTGCGCCATGCCCGACCGAGGACAGGACGGGGGCCTTGGTAAAGACCTCTGCATCTGGCCCGATCCCGACCTCAAGGTATTGCGACCACAGCCCTTCGGCAATCAGTGCGGCCTTGACCTTGGCCGCCCCGTCGCTGCCGGGCACGATGTCGGCAAGGCTGTCGCCGATGGCCGCGCCCACGCGGGCGCGGATGTCGGCGGCCTTGTCCGGGTCACCTGCCGCCCGCTCCTCGATCACCCGCTCAACCATAGAGCCTGCAAACGTGACACCACAGGCCTTGACTGCCTGTAGATCGCAAGGGGCCAAAAGGGGCAGGGCATCACTGCCCAGATCGCCCTCTGCCCCTATGTCCGTGCCTTCAGCGCGTCGGACGTATCCAGCCGGATCCGGCAGATCGAGCAGGTCACTGACCGTAGCCGCTGCCCGACTGGTGATGTCGATCACCCGACCGTCGCGCAGGGTGACAAGGCTTGGGCCGATGCTGGGGCGGTCGACCCTGCCAAGCCATGCGCCATTGGGGTCAAGAACGCTCATTCCGCGGCCTCCATGTAGCTGTCTAAGGGGGGGCAGGTGCAGATCAGGTTGCGGTCGCCAAAGACGTTGTCGACCCGACCCACCGGTGGCCAGTACTTGTCGACACGAAATGCGCCGGGGGGAAAGCAGCCCTGTTCGCGGGGATACTTTCGGTCCCAGTCGGCGATCAGGTCCTCAACCGTGTGGGGGGCATGGTGCAGCGGGCTGTCAGAGGCGCTGATGATCCCGTTCTCCACGTCGCGCACCTCGGCCCGGATGGCAAGGAGGGCGTTGATAAAGCGGTCAATCTCGGCCTTGGTTTCGCTTTCGGTGGGTTCAACCATCAAGGTGCCAGAGACCGGCCAGCTCATCGTTGGGGCGTGAAAGCCGTTGTCGATCAGCCGTTTGGCCACATCGTCCACGGTGATGCCATGGTCGGCAAAGGGGCGGGTGTCCAGGATGCACTCGTGTGCCACCCGGCCCTTGTTGCCCATGAACAGAACCTCGTATTCCCCCTTGAGGCGGGCGGCGATGTAGTTGGCATTCAGGATCGCCACCTTGGTCGCCTGTGTCAGCCCGGCGCCGCCCATCATCAGGCAATAGGCCCATGAGATCAGCAGGATCGAGGCCGATCCGTAGGGGGCAGCCGACACCGGCCCTTCGGCGCCGCCGGTTTGGGGGTGGCCGGGCAGATAGGGGGCCAGATGTGCCTTGACCCCGATCGGACCCATGCCCGGACCACCGCCCCCATGGGGAATGGCAAAGGTCTTGTGCAGGTTCAGGTGGCTGACGTCCGATCCGATTTCGCCGGGTTTGACCAGCCCGACCATGGCGTTGAGGTTGGCCCCGTCCAGATAGACCTGTCCACCGTGGTCATGGGTGATCTTGCAGATATCGCGGACCGTTTCCTCAAATACCCCGTGGGTAGAGGGGTAGGTGATCATGCAGGCGGCAAGGTTGTCACCCGCCGCAACCGCCTTGTCGCGGAAGTCGTCCAGATCGACATCGCCATTCGGTGCGGATTCGACCACCACCACTTTCATCCCGGCCATCTGGGCCGAGGCAGGGTTGGTGCCATGGGCCGAGACCGGGATCAGGCAAATGTCGCGGTGGCCGTCACCCCGGGACCGGTGGTAGGCTTGGATCGTCAAAAGGCCCGCGTATTCTCCCTGCGCCCCGGAGTTCGGCTGCATCGACATGGCGTCATAGCCGGTGATCTCGCATAGCTTTTCGGACAGATCGCCAATGGCCTCGGCGTAGCCCGCTGCCTGATCGACCGGGGCAAAGGGATGCAGGGCCCCGAATTCGGGCCAGGTCAGGGGCATCATCTCGGCCGCGGCGTTCAGCTTCATCGTGCAAGAGCCAAGCGGGATCATCGCCCTGTCCAGAGCAAGATCGCGGTCTGACAGACGGCGCATGTAGCGCATCATCTCGGATTCGGCGCGGTTCATGTGAAAGACCGGGTGGGTCAGGTAGTCGGACGTGCGCAGCATCGACTGAGGAAACCCAAGGGTGCCGCGATGTGGTGGGGCAATCTGGATTCCAAAGGCGCGCAGAACCCGCAAGAGCACCTGCTCGTCGGTGGTTTCATCGAGCGTGATGCCGACCCGGTCGCCGCCGATCTTGCGCAGGTTGATGCCCTCGGCGCGGGCGGCGGCCAGGATACCGGCCTGACCAACACCGACCTCGACCGTGATGGTGTCGAAGAAGGCCTTGGGCGAGACCTTGGCCCCCGCCGCCCGCAGCGCCTTGGCCAGGCGGTTGGTGCGGAAATGGACCTGCTCGGCGATCGCGCGTAGACCTTCGGGGCCATGGAACACCGCGTAGAATGACGCCATGACGGCCAAAAGGGCCTGTGCGGTGCAGACGTTCGACGTGGCCTTCTCGCGGCGGATGTGCTGTTCGCGGGTTTGCAGGGACAAACGATAAGCGGTGTTGCCGCGGGCATCGATCGACACGCCGACAATCCGCCCCGGCATCGCCCGCTTCAGGGCATCGGTGCAGGACATAAAGGCGGCATGCGGCCCGCCGTACCCCATCGGCACGCCAAAACGCTGGGACGATCCCACTGCGATGTCGGCGCCCATCGCGCCCGGCTCCTTGAGCATGGTCAGCGCCAGAAGGTCTGTGGCCACGATGGAAATTGCGCGGGCTGCGGTCAGCGCCGCGATCTGGTCGGTGTAGTCCACGACATGGCCATAGGTGCTGGGATACTGGAAGATAGCAGCAAAGACCGCCGTCGGGTCCAGTTCGGCCGGATCGCCCACGATGACCTCGATGTGTAACGGAGCTGCGCGGGTCTGGATGACGGCGATGGTCTGGGGATGGCAGTTGCGGTCCACGAAGAAGCCGGTGGCCTTGGACTTGGCGGTCCGGTGCGCCATCGTCATCGCCTCTGCCGCTGCAGTCGCCTCATCCAGAAGCGAGGCGTTGGCGACGGGCAGGCCGGTCAGGTCGGCCACCATGGTCTGATAATTCAACAAGGCCTCAAGCCGGCCTTGGGCAATCTCGGGCTGATAGGGGGTATAGGCGGTGTACCAGGCCGGATTTTCAAGGATATTGCGCTGGATCGCGGGTGGGGTCACCGTTCCGTGATAGCCTTGTCCGATCAGCGAGGTCATGACCCGGTTCCGACTGGCGACCTTGCGCATGCGCTCCAGCAGGTGATGCTCGGTCATGGCAGGCCAGGTCAAAGGCTCTGACTGGCGGATGTCCTGAGGGACGGTCTGAGCAATCAGGGTGTCGAGGTCCGGCACGCCGATGACCTTGAGCATCTCGTCCATCTCGGACGGTGAGGGGCCGATGTGCCGACGGTTGGCAAAGTCATAGGTATCGTAGTCGGTCGGTGTAAAGGTCATGCGCTATCCTCTGGCAGATCGGAATTTTCGCGAAAATTCCGCGCGTGTGATCGGAGGTGTCGGCAAAGTCTTCGCGAAGACTTTGCCGACGGGCCATCAGCTGATCAGGTCCTGGTATTCGTCTTCGTCCATGTAGGTGTCGAGCACGCTCAGATCGTCGACCTTGACCTTGAAGAACCAGGCCTCACCGGTCGGGTCTTCGTTGACGAGGCCCGGCTTGTCGCCCAGTGCGTCGTTGACCTCTACGATCTCGCCATCGACCGGGGCCAGGATGTCGGATGCGGCCTTGACGCTTTCGATGACGACGACCTCGTTGCCCTTGGCGATCATGGTTTCAACTTCGGGCAATTCGACGAAAACGATGTCGCCCAGCTGTGTCGCCGCATGTTCGGTGATCCCGACGACGATCAGGTCATCTTCGATACGCAGCCATTCGTGATCTTCGGTGTACTTCATGGGGACGCTCCTCAGCGCTTGTAGGATGTGGGGTGGAAAGGAAGGGGACAAACTGTGACGGGCAGGCGCTTGCCGCGCACGTCGCCGGTCAGGTTAGTGCCGATCTCGGCATGTTCGGCAAGGACATAGCCCATGGCGATAGGCTGGCCCACCGACGGGCCAAACCCGCCCGAGGTCACCTGTCCGACCTGGCGGTTGCCATCGAAAAGGGCGGTGCCCTCGCGCATCGGCGCCTTGCCGTCGGGCCGCAGGCCAACCCGCAGCCGACCGGGTCCGGAGGCCAGTTCGTTCAGGATCCGGGCGGCACCGGGAAAACCGCCCGCACGTCCGCCGCCGCTGCGCCGGGCTTTCTGGATTGCCCAGGTCAGGCCGGCCTCCACTGGCGTGGTGTCGGTGTCGATGTCATGGCCACAAAGGCACAGTCCTGCCTCCAGTCGGAGCGAATCGCGGGCACCCAGCCCGATGGGGGCGACCTCTTCCATCGCCAAGAGCGCATCGGCCAATCCGCGCGCGCCTCCATCGGGGACCGAGATTTCAAAACCGTCCTCTCCGGTGTAGCCCGACCGCGAGATCCAAAGGGGGCCGAACAGGGTCTCGGCGGTGATCACATCCATGAACCGCATGGGCAGCACGGCAGGCACCAGCCGGGCCAGCGCCACTTCTGCCTTTGGTCCCTGCAAGGCCAGAAGCGCCCGGCCGGTCACGGCCTGCACCTCGGTCGTGGCGGACAGATGTGCGGTCATATGGGCGACATCGGCGGCCTTGCAGGCGGCGTTGACCACGACGAACAGGTGATCGCCCCGGTTGGCGACCATCAGGTCATCGAGGATGCCCCCGCTGTCGTTGGTAAATAGCCCGTAGCGCTGCCGCCCTTCGGGCAGGCCAAGCACATCAATAGGCATCAACGCCTCAAGGGCGAGGGCCGTTTCGGCGAGGGTCCCTTTGGGTCGCAGGATGACCTGGCCCATGTGGCTGACATCAAAAAGCCCAGCCGAGGCCCGGCAATGCTGATGCTCTGCCATGACCCCCATCGGATACTGGACCGGCATCTCGTACCCGGCAAAGGGGACCATGCGGGCCCCAAGCTCCAGGTGCAGGGCGTGAAGTCCCAGTTTCAGAAGATCCGTCATCTCTGTCTCATCCCCGTTCTGTCGGCTTCGAAAAGCCGGGCATCCCCTGGCCTGGACTGTTCCAGCCCGACCCACGATGCCCCCTCTGTCCTTGTCCCATGGGGACGCCTGAGATCGTTATCCCTTCGGCGGACCCGGGCCACGAAAGCCCAAGGTCACTCTCCAGAGTCTCGTTATCAGATACGGTCCCTTGCGCCTGAGAGTTTACCGGGGCGGATGCTCCTTCGGCTCCGGTTCCGACTGCGCGATGTGCAGTTGGCCCCGGGATCTCCCGAACCTGATGTCCTATCGTTATCCGGGTCCGGCCGGAATTTGCAATAGGGATCGTGAGCCTTCGGTGGCGTGCCGACAGATGGACTATCACGGCCTCTTGAGACAATTGTAAAAGGCTTTGCGTTGTGTTGCGCGCGTCCTAGGTACAGTCTGTCACCAAACGGTCACCTTGCAGGGTGACCCCGGATTCGTCGCAAAGGGAGCCCCCCAGTGAACACACAGGCCGCAAGAACCAATTCGCCCGCACGGGCAGCCGCGCAGTCAATTGAGATGTCGACCTCGTCCTGGGGGGTACGCCTCTGGGCTCCGCTGGCCCTGGGGGCGGCGCTTGTCTTGTCGCAGGCTCTGCCTGCGCCTGCGCAAGAAGCGCTGCCGCCCGAAGTGATGGAGGATGGGCGGCCGCTGAGCTTTGCCGCGCTTGCCGAAATGGTCAGCCCGGCGGTCGTCAATATCACTACCTCGACCACGATTGCCGCAGCGACAGGTCCCCAGGGACAGGCGCCCGAGGGGTCCCCGTTCGAGGACTTCTTTCGGGATTTCCAGGATCGCGGCCCCAACGCACCGCGCCGGTCCTCGGCTTTGGGATCGGGTTTCGTGATCTCCAGCGATGGCTATATCGTGACCAACAACCACGTCATTGAAGGGGCGGATGAAATCCTGATCGAGTTCTTTTTGGGCGGCGAATTGCCGGCAGAACTGATCGGAACTGACCCGAATACCGACATCGCTCTGCTCAAGGTCGACGCGACGGACCTGCCGTTCGTAGCCTTTGGCGATAGCAATGCTTCAGGTTCCAGGGTGGGCGATTGGGTGATGGCCATGGGCAACCCGCTTGGACAGGGCTTCTCAGTCTCTGCCGGCATCGTTTCCGCCCGCAACCGGGCGCTTTCTGGGACATACGACGACTACATCCAGACTGACGCGGCCATCAACCG
Source organism: uncultured Paracoccaceae bacterium (assembly GCA_937916485.1). The sequence continues at coordinate 56,150 of CALFSV010000064.1, forward strand.
CGGAAACTCGGGTGGACCCCTGTTCAATATGAGCGGTGAAGTGATCGGCGTGAACACTGCGATCCTGTCGCCCAACGGCGGCTCGATCGGCATCGGCTTTGCCATGTCGTCGTCGGTCGTGAGCAATGTGGTGGACCAGTTAAGAGAGTTTGGGGAAACCCGGCGCGGCTGGCTGGGCGTTCGCATCCAGGACATTACCCCCGACATGGTCGAGGCGATCGTTGGATTGACCTCATCGGCGGGCGCGATGGTCACGGATGTGCCCCCCGGTCCGGCGGAAGATGCCGGGGTTCTGTCGGGTGATGTCATTCTGACCTTTGACGGGCAAGACGTGCCCGATACCAGGGACCTGGTCCGCATGGTCGGCAACGCGCCTGTCGGCAAGGCCGTCGTCGTCGAGGTGCTGCGCAATGGCGAGATGACCACCCTGACCGTCACGCTGGGACGTCGTGAGGACGCCGAAAGCGTTGTTCCTGCTTCGGAAGAGGTGGCCCCCGCACCCGAGCCCGAAATGACCGAGATGCTCGGCCTGACCCTGTCGGAAATCACCGATGACCTTGCTGCCGAGTACGACATCACAGAGCAAGCCGGACTGGTCGTGACAGCTGTTGAACCTCTGTCCGATGCCGAGGCCAAGGGGCTCATGGCCGGCGACGTGATCACCGAGGCTGGGCAGCAGCCGGTCGCTTCGGTCGATGACTTTACAGCCCGGATCGACGAGGCAACGGAAGCTGGCCGGCGGTCGTTGCTGCTGCTGGTGCGACGGGGCGGCGATCCCCGGTTCGTGGCACTGGTGCTGGACGGCCAATAAGCAGTGGGCAGCACTCAAAAATAAACAAAGGCGCCCCATTCGGGCGCCTTTTTCATGTCAGGTCCATCACCTCCGGTCTACAGAGTGGCGAGCTGTTCGGCGGTCAGGCTGACAATCCCAAGTTCGCGGGCTGATCCGATCCACAAAAGCGGGCTGTCGGGCCCTTTGCCGCGTTGGAAATCCTGCACGGCCCGCCCCGTCTGGACGTCGAGGTGGCCCGTGATATCGCCCAAGTAATAGCCGCGCGCCTTCAGGGCGCGTTGCAGGGTGGACACGAATTCGTCGGTATAAAAGGGCGGGCACAAGGTCTCAAACGCCACTTCCTGACGTTCCCGCGCGATCTCTTGCCGGATAACCGACCGGTACGCGGCAGGTGTCAGAACCGTTCCATCCTCTGCCAGAACGGCGGGACGGTCGAGGACCTGGGCGGTGACGGTTTCGATCACGGCCGGTGTAATGTCGCGGCCAAAGCAGCGGCCGTCTTCACGGCTTTCGATTTCGGCCGAGATAAAGGCAGGCACCACGTCCACCTCCGTCGGCTGCGGCGTGCAGCCTGCCAAAGCCAGCCCGAGAAGGGCTGCGCAGGGTAGGAATGTTCTGCTCAAGGACTGTGCATCCTGCCTATCGTTTTGGAGTTTTCTAGGATGAAAGCCGCACAATCACCAAGGCCAATCATGATTGCGCGCTGTTGTGAGCCTGGGGTGTCGCCCAACTTCCACACCCCCGGGGAATGAGCCAATTCTTGGGCTGGTCGCCGCCGCCCGCTCACACTACATACGAAGCCGAACAACAGCAGCTTTGGAGAGGCCCGTCCTATGGCCAAGATCACCTATATCGAGTTCGGCGGTAAAGAGCATGTCATCGACGTCCCCAATGGCCTGACCGTCATGGAAGGCGCCCGGGACAACGGCATTCCGGGCATCGAGGCCGATTGCGGCGGCGCATGTGCCTGCTCGACCTGCCATGTCTATGTTGCCCCCGAATGGGTTGAAAAGCTGCCCGCCAAGGACGCCATGGAAGAGGACATGCTGGACTTTGCCTTTGAGCCTGACGCCGCCCGGTCGCGCCTGACCTGCCAGCTCAAGGTTTCTGACGCGCTGGACGGTCTTGTCGTTCAGATGCCCGAAAAGCAGATCTGATGCGCCTCTTGGCAGGCCTTGTGGCCTGCCTGGCCGGTCTTGGCCTTGCTCCGGCGCAGGCCGAAGGTTTGGCCGAAGCCCGCTATCTGGACCCCACCACCCGCTATGACCACGCTGTCCTTGGCGATGCGGTGGAGTGGGGTGCTCTGGCCCTGACCGGGGCCGAAAGCGGGCAGGTCGTGACACTGACCCTGCCGCCCTCACGTGTGTTCGAGGATGTGGCCCCGCGCCTCGTCGACGTCGATCTGGACGGTGCGTTTGAGGCGATGGTGGTCGAATCCGATCAGTCCCTTGGCGCCCGTTTGGCGATATACAGCGCACATGGCAGCCTGAAGGCTGCAACCCCCTTTATTGGCCAACGCTACCGCTGGCTCGCCCCGGTCGGGGCCGCCGATCTGGATGGCGATGGCCGGGTCGAGGTGGCCTATGTCGACCGTCCCCATCTGGCTCGAACTCTGCGGGTCTGGCGGTATGACGACGGTGCTCTGGTCGAGGTGGCGGACCTGCCGGGCGTCACCAATCACCGGATCGGAGAAGCCGACATTGCCGGTGGCCTGCGGGAGTGCTTGGGGACAATCGAAATGATCGTCGCCAGCGCCGACTGGGCCCGCGTTCTGGGGGTAAGCTTTGACGGCGCGACCCTGACAGCCCGCGACTTCGGGCCTCATGTCGACCGGTCGTCTTTTGCCAATGCGATGGCCTGCTGAAGGCTGCCAAGATGCGCTTGCGCGCATGCCGCCCTATCCCAATCCCCAAAGGGCTGACAGGGTCACAAGTCCTGCGATCTCGGTCAGGGTTTGTGTTGATCCAAGGATGTCGCCCGTTTGACCGCCGATCTTGGCCTTGGCGATGCGCGCCCAGAGCAGCCCGATCAGCCCCATGACGATGCCGACCCAAAGGGTTGCGGACCCTAGCGTCAATGTCCCCGCCACAATGGCGATAGCAACAGCCAACCAGACGGTCGGGGCAGGGGGCTGGCCGACGCTGCGGCTTAGCCCCGAAGGTCGGGCAGGCGGTACCGTGCCCATCACCACAACCATCGCCGCCCGGCTACCGGCCCCAAGGGCCAGAAGGGCCGGCCAAAGGGCACCATGGTCCGCGATCAGGGTCAGTGCCTGCCAGCGGATCAGCAAACCCAACACAAGGGCAATAACCCCGTAGGCCCCGATGCGGCTGTCCTTCATGATCTCAAGCCGCCGTTCGACGGTCCAACCGCCCCAAAGCCCGTCGGCGCTGTCGGCCAGCCCGTCTTCGTGCATGGCCCCCGTCACGACGATCTGTGTGGTCAAGACAATGGCAGCGGCCAGACCGGGGGGGACACCCAGCCAAAGGGCCAGGGTTCCGACCGCCACGGCAAGCCCCGCGATGATCAGGCCGGCGACAGGCCAGGCCCAGGCGGCGCGCGCCCCCCGGGCGGTGGCGGCGTCTCCGTCGACATTAACGGGAAGACGGCTTAGCAGTCCAAGCGCCGCTGGCACGTCGATGGCCGCGATGATGTCGTCTTTGGTCGTTGTCACGGTCAATCCGCCCTTTCGCCTGCTGACCCGAGCGTTAGACAGAAGGTTGATAAGTTGCAACGAGGACGACGATGACCGCCCCTTTCTCTTCCCTTTCCGATTTCCGCGAGGCCCTCTTGGCCGCCCCCTCCGCCAGTGCCGAGGCCCTTGCCGGGGCGGCAGCCCGCAACGGCCAGCTGACCAAACCGCCCGCTGCCCTTGGCCGGTTGGAGGATCTGGCGATCTGGTATGCGGGCTGGCGCGGCACGGACCTTCCGACCCTTGCAGCCCCGCAGATCCTGATCTTTGCAGGCAACCACGGGGTGACCGCGCAGGGCGTCTCGGCCTTTCCGGCCGAGGTGACGGCGCAGATGGTGCTGAACTTTGAACATGGCGGGGCGGCCATCAACCAGTTGGCCCGGACCTTTGGGGCGCGGATGTCGGTCCACGCCCTGTCGCTGGATCAGCCGACTGCAGATTTTACGACCGCCCCCGCGATGTCCGAGGCCGAGGTTGTATCGGCCCTTGCGACCGGCTGGGCAGCGGTCGATCCCAAGGCCGATCTGGTGGTCACAGGGGAAATGGGGATCGGCAACACCACGGTCGCGGCGGCCATCGCCGCGGCCTTGTGTGGAGGTGCGGCGGGCGACTGGACCGGGCGCGGCACCGGGGTTGACGACGCAGGGCTTGCCCGAAAGACCGAAGTCGTTCAGGCCGGTCTCGCCCTTCATGCTGACCGCCTGTCTGATCCGCTGGAGGTTCTGCGCTGCCTTGGTGGGCGCGAGATCGCCGCCATGGCCGGGGCCATCGCGGCGGCTCGCGCGCATCGTATTCCGGTGATCCTCGACGGATTTATCTGTTGTGCCGCCGCGCTGGTGCTGGAGCGGGCGGTGCCGGGTGCGCTCGATCATGCGGTGGCCGGGCACGTCAGTGCCGAAGCGGCGCACCCAAGGTTGCTTGATGCGCTGGGCAAGGCCCCGTTGCTGGACCTTGGACTGCGCCTTGGTGAAGGATCGGGGGCCGCACTGGCGATGGGCATCCTTCAGGCGGCTGTCGCCTGTCACTCAGGAATGTCGACCTTTGCCGAAGCCGGGGTCAGTGGAGGCTAAGGCTCGCGCCATTTGACCTGATAGCTGGTGCCCTTTTCGGGCGTGCCGTCCTCTGGGGCATCGTCCTTCTTATTCTTGTAGCCCCCATCGCTGTCTCGAACAGGGTTCAGATGTTGAACCAACGCTGTTTCCAGCGCCTTGTTCAATTGGCGGGCGCGGGCGACATATTCGGGATTGTTGGCCACCGGGACGCCCGGTTTCCACAGTTCCGCCAGTTCCCGGACCGAGGCCCGGTCGCCGTGATAAAAGGTCATTTCCGCCTCCGCGGCCTCGAACTGGCTCAGCCCAAGGTTCTCCAGCACATAGCGCCCGGCACGGAGCGAGGAATCGAACATTTCGCGGACGATGTCGTTCGCCCCGGCCTGATATAGCTCGTAGGTGTGGACCCGGTCATAGGCGCGGGCAACAATATGGATGTCGGGGCGGACCTTGCGAGCGTAGTTCGTTAACTGGATCGCGGCCTTTGGATCATCGAGGGCGATGACGAGGATTTCGGCAGTGTCGATCCCGGCGGCATGCAGAATGTCGGGGCGGGTCGGATAGCCGAAAAACCCGCTTGTCCCGAATTTGCGCATCGTCTCGATCGTATCCATGTTGTGGTCCAGCACCACGGTCGAAACACCCGCACTTTGCACCAGCCGGTTGACGACCTGTCCAAAGCGGCCAATGCCCGCAATGATCACAGGGCCGTGCCGGTCTATCGTGTCGGGGGGCAGGTCCTCGCTCCGCCCGCTGTTGCGACCCAGCCATTCAAACAGGATGAACAAGAGGGGCGTGACCAGCATAGACAATGCAACGATCAGCAAAAGCCGTTCTGACAGGCTTTCCCCCAGGACATTCTGTTGCAGGGAAAAGGATACAAGGACAAAGCCAAATTCGCCGGCCTGGGCCAACCCAAGGGTAAAAAGCCAGCGGTCACGCCCCCGCAGCCGGAACGCCAAGGCCAGAATGTAAAGGATTGCGCCCTTTATCGCGATAACCCCAAGCGTCAGCCCGATGATGGTCAGGGGGGCTGTCAGGAGGACGTGAAAATTGATCCCCGCCCCAACGGTAATGAAGAACAGTCCCAGCAGCAGCCCTTTGAAGGGTTGCAGATCGCTTTCCAACTCGTGCCGGAATTCGGAGTTCGCCAGAACCACACCGGCCAGAAAGGTGCCAAGGGCGGGTGACAGGCCAACCAGCCCCATCAGCACCGCGACGGCAACAACGACAAGCAGGGCAAGTGCAGTATACATCTCGCGCAGGTGGGCATGGTGGATATAGCGGAACACCGGCCGGGTCAGGTAGATACCGGTCAGGATCACCGCCGCCACCGCCCCAAGGGTGACAAGCGTGACGCCCCAACCGGGCAGCCCTTCAACAAGGCTCAGCGCTGCGCCATGGGCGCCATCCGCCCCTTCGGCATGGTCCGCGCCGCCCGCTGGTGCCAGCGCAAGAAGCGGCAAAAGGGCGAGCATCGGGATAACCGCTATGTCCTGGGTCAGTAGGACCGAAAAGGTCGACCGCCCGCCGGGGGTCTGCATCAGCCCCTTCTCTGAAAGGGTTTGCAGGACGATCGCGGTCGAGGACAGGGCAAAGATCAACCCGACTGCAAGTGCAGGTTCCCAAGCGAGCCCAAAGGCCATTGCCCCCGCCATGATCGCGGCGGTCGTCATGCTGATCTGTAGGCCGCCAAGTCCGATCAGCCGGTCACGCATGTCCCAAAGGGCGCGGGGTTCGAGCTCTAGCCCGATCAGGAACAGCATCATGACCACGCCGAATTCGGCAAAGTGGCGAAGATCCTCGGTGTCCGAGCCAAAAGCAGGGATAAAACCGATGACGACCCCGGCCGTTAGGTAGCCCAGAACCGACCCCAGCCCCAGCCGGGCGGCCAGAGGCACGGCGACGACCGCCGCCCCAAGATAAAGCGTTGCCTGAATGAGAAAGCTTTCCATGACCTAGCTTCGCAACCCAAAGGAGCGTTGGCAATCCGGGCCTGCTGCCTTGGTCAGACTCTATCCCGATAAATCGTCTCAAAGCCGCTCAAAGCGGGAGGGGTGCGTCAATCTTGAGCTGCTCCATGACAATCTGGCTTTGCACGCGGGCCACGGCGGGGTGTGCCAGGATGATCTCGTGGATCAGCCGGTTGAGTGCGCCAAGATCGGCTGTCCAGCTGCGTAAGAGGTAGTCCGCCTCACCGGTCATAGTCCAGGCGCTGACAATCTCGGGCCTCGTGTCGATGAGCCGGGCAAAGCTGCGGGCATTCTCGGCGCCGTGGGTGCCAAGCTGGACCTGGATAAAGGCCTGCACCGTAAGGCCAAGCCGACCAGGGTCCAAACGGGCGGCGTATCGGGTCACATATCCTTCAGCCTCCAGCCTTTGGCGACGACGTCCTGCCTGGCTTGACGACAGGTTCAGCGCCTCTCCCAACTGTTGGGCGGTCAGCTGGGCATCTCTTTGCAAGAGGGACAGCAGCTGGATGTCGGTGGGGTCAAGAGGCATGCGGAAAAACCTCGCAGTTTTACTGTTATGTGCGGGAAGGGGGCATAGTTTGGCAATAATGCTCTCAAGAATGCGCGTAAAGTGCAAGCTTTGCGCGGTATGGTGTGCATGTATGTCCCGGCTGCCGGGGCGCATTTGACAGGAGATCGCAATGGGACCCTTCCCGCATGATGCCCCCAAAGCCACCATCAGCCTGGAAAACCCGGCCGGGACAGATGGGTTTGAGTTCGTCGAATTTGCCCATCCCGAGCCTGAGACCCTTCGCACCCTCTTTGACCGCATGGGTTACGCCCGCGTCGCAACTCACAAGACCAAGGATATCGAGCTTTGGCAGCAGGGTGACATCACCTACGTCATCAACAACGAACCCGGCAGCCACGCCCGCAGCTTTGTCGACGAACATGGGCCCTGCGCCGCCTCGATGGGGTGGCGGGTTGTCGATGCGGACAAGGCGCTTGCCCACGCGCTCAGCAAGGGGGCGGAGGAATATACCGGTCCGGGCAAGATGATGGACGTTCCGGCCATTGTCGGGATCGGGGGCAGCCTGATCTACCTTGTGGACCAATACTACGATACCAGCCCCTACAACGCGGAATTCGACTGGTCCAGCGATGCCCACCCCGAGGGCGTCGGCTTTTATTACCTCGATCACCTCACCCACAATGTCCACAAGGGCAACATGGATGTCTGGTTCCGCTTCTATGCCGATATCTTCAACTTTCGCGAAATCCGCTTTTTTGACATCGAAGGCAAATTCACGGGCCTTTTGTCCCGTGCCCTGACGTCGCCATGCGGTCGCATCCGCATTCCGATCAACGAGGATCGGGGCGAGACGGGCCAGATCGTCGAATACCTCAGACGCTACAAGGGCGAGGGGATCCAGCATATCGCGGTGGGCGCCCAGAGCATCTACGACGCCGTCGACGCAATCGCCGATCGTGGCATCAAGTTCATGCCCGCCCCGCCGACGGCCTATTACGAGCTAAGCAAGTCCCGTGTTGAGGGGCATGAAGAGCCGCTGGACCGTATGATGAAGCATGGCATCTTGATCGACGGTGAAGGTGTGGTGGACGGAGGCGAAACCCGCATCCTCCTACAGATCTTTTCAAAGACAGTTATTGGCCCCATCTTCTTTGAGTTCATCGAGCGAAAAGGCGACGATGGCTTTGGTGAGGGGAATTTCAGGGCGTTGTTCGAGAGTATCGAGGCAGACCAGATCGCCCGGGGTGTGCTGACCGAACCGGTGGCCTAGGTTCTTAGCCGCTTGGGATTTCCAGCGCGTAGGTGCGGCCACGCTTAACGTAGGTCAAGGCATCGTCGCCGATCGAGGCGACCTGCCCGCCGTCGAGGCTGTCACCCACGCCGACCCGCACATACCGCCCGTTGCCAAGCCGGACGAGAGCGTGGCGGTCGCTTGGCCTGCCATAAACGCCGATCAGGTTGATGTTTCGCAGGTTGATCGCGTTGTCGATGGTCGCAGCCGTCGCAACACCGCCTGGAATCGGCCCGCTGGGCGCGACGACGGCGGCGGCCAGTTCAGGTTCCCCATCCGCTTCGGAAGACGGGGGGGTGGGGGCAAGGGCCGTCGGCGCAATACCGGCAGCGGCGGCGGGCTGGGCCCGTGCGGCGCGGGCGGTGGCCTGTTCGACCACGCGGGCAAAGTTCTGTGGCCGCGGATCGGGTCGTAGGGCCTGCGCGACGGCAAATTGCGTCGCGGAGACCAGCGGATCGGGTGTGTCTGCAACCACAGCCGCCAGGACGGCATCAACGTCAGCCTGCCCTGCAACAGCGGCTTCGGGGGCAAGCCCGCTGGGCCGGACCACGGGCCGTGGTCCGGTAAACGTCGCTAACGGCACCTCTGCGACTGCAGGGGTCGCGTCTGCTTCTCCTTGCTCGGTGTCTGGGAGGGCAGGGATCGATTGTATCGGGGCAAGACCTGCGGGGCGGACGGGGGGACGCAGTCCAGCCAGTTCCACCGCGCCGGCAGTGGCTTCGACAGGGGGGGCAGTGGCAAGAGGATCTGTCGCGACGGGATCGGTTGCGGCCACGGCCGCGGGCGGTGCCTCGGGAACAGGGGTGCCTGTCCGGGTAGGTGGGACGACTGACGGGCTGCCGGCAAAGATCAACATACCATAGGGAGTAATCGTACCTTCGGGCGTAGCCAGCAAGAAGCCACGAGAATCCCGGGCAAACTCTTGATCCGGTCCCGGCGGGTCAAGTTGCGGTGCAAGCGCGGTGTCTGGCCCCAACACGTTGGCCGGAGGCAGGATCGGAGACAGACGCGATGCCAACTCTGCGTCGGGGTCGATCAGGGCAACCTGGCTCAGCGCGTCGGACTGAGGCATCAGGGGCAATCTGGGCGCGCGCAGCCAGACCCCGGTTGCAGCATAAAACCGTTCGGCAGCGGCGGGACTAAGGACCGTGCCGGGGGCAACAGCTGCAGCCGGGGTAGGGGCCGCTGCGGCCGCCAGCACATCGGGGTCGGGCAAAAGGCTTTGGCCCTCGGACACAAGCGGGAGGTCCCCGGTCGGCAGGGGCTCGTCCTCGATCGGTGCGACAGGGGCGAGGTCGGGCGCAGCGACGGGTTGCAACTGGGTCGGTGTCTCAGGCTGGGCTGCGCCTTCCAGTGCGGCTGGGGCTGAAGATGCCAGGTCTTCCGCCGGCGAAACAGGGGCCAGGGGTGCCGTATCCACGGCCTCTGGCAGGACCACTCTTGCCTCGACCGTCTCATTGGATCGGCCCAAAAGTCCGGCAAGACCGGTCGTCGAAAATGAGGCAAAGGCCGCAATCCCGGCCATGAACAACAGCAGGATCGCGGTCAGGATCAGGCCAAGATACTTCGGCTTGCCACTTGCCCCGGCCTGCGAGGCCCGGGCGCCAAAGACCGTAAACTGTTCTTTCTCGTTCTGGGCACGTCCCACAGGCAGGGCTGTTTTTTCCTCGGCCTTTTGTTTGCGCGAACTGGCGAACCGGTTCTGGACGAGGGACTTTGTTTTGCTTGCCTTGGTCTTGGCGGCCTTGGCGGCCTTTGCCGCCTCGGCGGGTGCTGCTGTGCGGAAGGTCAGGCCATCCGTGGCATCGGCATCCAAGGTTTTGGCAACAGATCCGGTCGGAACCTGGGTGGCTAGGGTCGGTCCGACCGGCCGTGCCGCGCCCAATGGGGCGACCGGTGTGGCCAGGGCGGGCGTCGTGACGGATGGGGTAGCTGTGCGGGGTGGCACGGGATCGGGGCGGGAGGCGGCGGGCAGTGTCGGTGCGGCGACCGGTGCCGCCGCCGAAGGCCCTGCTCCTGCAATGCCGGGGATGCGTCGATCCGGTACCACCTCAGGACCGCCGGAAGGCGGCATCAAAGGAGGCAGGCCGGCGGGGCGCGGCTCAGTCGGTGCAGGCGCCGGGCTGCGCGGGGGCAGGGCGGCAAGGGGCCTTCGCGGAGGAACCGGCACCGCCTCGGATGCTGCCGTCGGTAGGTCGCCGGCTGCCTTGGTGGATCTTGCGTCGGAACGTGCTGAATTGGTTGAAGGCGATGCCGGGGGCATGGCCGGTGGCGTCATTTCAGCGGCGCGGGCACGGCTGGCCAGGCGTGAGCTGAAAACGGGTTCAGGTGGCAGCTCTTCCGGCCCATCGGCCCTTTCAAGTTCGGGCTCTGCCGCGGGCTCTGGCTCTGGCTCAACTTTTGCATCGGACCGCGACGCCACCTCGGGTGTGGTGTCGGTCACCTGTGCCGGTGCATCCTCTGGCGAGGGCTCCGCCTGTGCTTCGGCCAGTGAAGGCGGCTCAGGCGTGTCGTCGGTTGCGGAAACTGGGGCTTCTTCGACGACCTCTTCTGCGGTCGTCTCAGATGCGGCGTCGGGTTTGGGCGTCTCAAGCGGCTCTGCTGCCGCTTTGGGGGCCTCTGCCGCAGACGTTTCCGGCTCTGAAGGGGCAAGCTGAGTTGCTGCGTCTTGGACGATGACCTCCGCAACCTCAGTGTCGGGCCTACCTGGCTGCGTCGCTTCAGCCTCGGGTGGTGGTGCGCTCGCGTCGTCTGCCCCGGTCGTGATCACGGCAGTTCCGAATCTGCTGCCTTTGGCCAGTGCAACCGCCTCCGCGTCGCGCGTGACCGTCACGCCTTTGCCAAGCAGGGCGACAGAGGCTTTCGTCGGTCCAAAGAAGGGTTCGCCGACAAAGTCAAAAGGTTCGGGGACCGCGACAAAGCTGACCGGTGCAAACCGGTGGTCTGTTGCAAAGACTTCGGCCTCGGCCAGGGTCTCTTTGGCGACGGCAGCGATATAGGTCCGGCCGCCACCGTGGACAAAGTCATAGACAAGATCGTCAACGGCGTAGGGTGTTGCCCCGTCGAGCACCGCACGAACATCGTCCTCTTGCGCCCTTCCGGAATCCAGCGCGATGTATTTGATCTGATCGTTCGGCAGGATGATCTTGCAACGAAGGCCCGCAAGATCCAACTCGAGCGCGGTCTTGCGCAGGACGGCGAGCGCCTGGTCAAGGTCCGGAGCATCCACCATCGCCTCGCCCACCAGGCTCCAGCCCTGCGAGCCTCGGTGCAGCAGGCGGATTCCCTCAAAGGAGAGTGATAGGGCGAAATTCGGTATCATCGGCGGGCTTTAACATCCTGGGTGATCATACGAAATGGGCTCCGCGCCCGGCTGCGAAACTATAGCAGTTTCTCGCCAATGCAAGAAAATGGGCAATTTGCAAAAATCTGTGCTTTGGTCCCAAGGGTGGGCGTTCGGCGTGCGTCAAAGCTTCATATCATACCTCGATTCCGCAGGAGATCCAAATGACGACCACGTTTTTCAACGCCCCGTTTCAGTCTTTAATCCGCACCTTTGTCGTCGCCGTCGGCCTGGCTGTGGCGGCTTGTCTGCCAACGTGGGCCCATGCTCAGGCTGTTAGAGACACGGCCATGCTCACGGTCACCGGACAGGGCGAGGTCTTTGCACAGCCCGATGTCGCTTATGTAACACTTGGTGTATCCGAACAGGATGCCAGCGCCGCCATCGCCACCGAAAGGATGAGCCTGGCCGCCGCCCAGATCCTTGAGCGTTTGCAGACAGCCGGAATCGATATGGCCGACATCCAGACCGGCCAACTGTCGCTGGACCGCATTTACGGGTCGACCAGTTTGAACGGCACCCCGACTGTCACCGGGTTTGAGGCTGCGACAATGCTGACCGTCAGGGTCCGCGATCTGGGGTCCCTCGGTGAAGTTCTTGATGCCGTTGTTCAGGAAGGGGCCAACCGGCTGGGCGGCGTCCGCTTTGATGTGCTGAACCCCGAACCCTTGTTGAACGCGGCCCGCCGCGCTGCGGTCGCGGATGCAAGAGCAAAGGCCACGCTGTTTGCCGATGCTGCCGGTGTCAGCCTGGGTGACCTGATCAGGCTGGAGGAACAGGGGGCGGGCCTGCGTCCGCAACCGATGATGGAAATGCGGATGATGGCCGACAGCTCAGGCATTCCGGTCGCTGGCGGCGAAGTGTCGTTGCAGGCCGGTGTCACCCTTGTCTACGCCATCGCGGACTAATGCCGGACGACCCGGCGTTGGAAACGGAAAACCCGGCCCCGCAGTGACGAGGCCGGGTTGCAGTATCAGATTGGCCGCCCCTCAGGGGGCGGCTTGGCATCAGGCGGTTGCGGCTGCCAGAGCTTGATCGAGGTCGGCGATCAGATCGGCGACATCCTCGATCCCGATGGACAGGCGCACCACGTTCGCACCGGCACCGGCCGCCTCTTGCTGCTCGGGTGTGAGCTGGCGGTGGGTGGTCGAGGCCGAGTGGATGACGAGGCTGCGGGTATCGCCAAGGTTTGCCACATGGCTGAAGATCTTCAGCTCGTTGACCAGCTTGACGCAGGCGTCATAGCCGCCCTTGACCGCAAAGGTGAACAGGCCACCCGCGCCCTTGGGGCAGATCTTGGCAACCCGGTCGTAGTAGGGCGAAGAGGGCAGACCGGCATAGGTGACAAAGTCGACCCGGTCGTCCTTTTCCAGCCATTCGGCCACCTTGACGGCGTTCTCCACATGGCGGGCCATGCGCAGCGACAGCGTCTCGATCCCCATCAGGGTGTAATGGGCGGCCTGGGGGTTCATGGTCATGCCCAGATCGCGCAGCCCGATCGCGATGGAGTGGAAGGTAAAGGCCATCGCCCCAAGCGCCTCGTGGAACTTGATCCCGTGATAGGCAGGCTCGGGGGCGGACAGGGACGGGAACTTGTCACTGGCCGACCAGTCGAACTTGCCCGAATCGACCACGCAGCCACCGGTGACTGTGCCGTTGCCAGTCAGGTATTTGGTGGTGGAGTGGACAACAAGGGTCGCCCCATGCTCGATCGGGTTGCAGAGGTAGGGTGTGGCTGTGGTGTTGTCGACGATCAGCGGGATGCCAGCGGCGTCCGAAATGACCGAAATCGCGTCCAGATCGGTGATGTAGCCGCCCGGGTTGGCGATGCTTTCGCAGAACACCGCGCGGGTGTTGTCGTCGATAGCCCCCTTGACCGCATCCAGATCGTCAAAGTCGACGAACTTGGCCGACCAGCCGAATTTCCGGATGGTGTTCGAGAATTGCTGGATCGTGCCGCCATAAAGCTTGGTCGAGGCCACGACATTGCAGCCGGGCTGCATGAGCGGGAACAGGGCCATCAACTGGGCCGCGTGACCCGAGGAACAGCAAACCGCACCTGCGCCGCCCTCAAGCGTCGCGATCCGTTCCTGCAGGGCCGAAACGGTGGGGTTGGTCAGGCGCGAATACATGTAGCCAACTTCTTGCAGGTTGAAGAGGGCTGCGGCGTGATCGGCATCGCGGAACACATAGGCCGTTGTCTGGTAGATCGGGACCTGGCGGGCGCCGGTGGCCGGATCGGGGTTGGCGCCTGCATGGATCTGCAGGGTATCAAAGCCGAGTTTCGGCCCTGTTTCGGTGGACATAGTCTTCTCCCTTACACTGTGCTGTCGCGCACATTATCTGACGCTAGGTAACACTACAACGGCAGGCAAAGGCCCGATGCAAAGCGGTCGGTGCCATTCCCGTCGGTGCCGCAATGCTGGCCTTGCTTGACCCTTGCCGCAGTCAAAACGAACTACCGCATCCAGAACCCTGCCGCCTTGATCTTGTTGCGCAGCTGTTTTTCCAGCCGGGGCAGGTTGGATTGATCGAACATGGCCCGAACCTTGGCTCCCTGTCCGTGGTAGACCATCCGCTTGATCGGGTCATAGTCCTTAAGTAGTTTCTTGACCTTGTTGGGCGCTGCAATTTGTTCCAGCAGGTCAACGGCGGCTTGGCTTTCGCGGGCATAAAGCAGGGGGAACATGCGGTAGTGGCAGGTCAGATCCCCGTCGAAACCAGCAAGCTCTGGCCCCGGTCTGCCGCCGCCGAGGCCGTGGATGACAAGGGGCAGGGCCACCTGATCGAGCCATGGGTCCAGTGGTTGGATCAACATCTCTTGGGTGGGTTCGGCGCGAATGGCGCAGGCGTATTCGGTGAACCGCTTTCCGAAAGCCGCCGGATCGGCGCCAAGGAACCAGCCTGCGTTGAAGTAAAGATAGCGTTCCCAATATTCATCCGGCTGGGTCAGATCGAGAGAGCTGGCAAACTCCAGCCCGAACTTGTCGTAAAGGGATTTCCAGATCGCTGTGTAGCCGGGCCAATACAGCTCTTCCACAGGCCAGGTGCCTTCGCGGCGCATCGAGGCGGTGGGCCTGTCGAAATCAATTTGGACCTTGCTCAGGTCGCCAAGGATCAGGGTGTCGGTGTCAAAGAATATGAAAGGCACACCCTTTGGCAGGGCGGCTAAGCCTTCGATCTTGTTGCCGTAGGGGTAGGCCTGACCAAAGTGCTTGCTTTCGAAGGGGACGATCTTGGCCCCGTTCCCAATCAGCTGTTCGGCAATGTCCGGCCGCATCCTTGGGTCGCCTTGCCACAGGGGGCCGGGCTGCGGTTCGGCCACGATGACCTGTCCGGCAAAATCGGGCGAAGAGGCCCTTAAGGACAGGACAAACAACAGGGCCTCATACTGAAGGCGCCCGGACTGGCCGATGATAAGGATGTTGAAAGGCTGGTCAGCCCTTGCCTTTCGCGCCATGATGGTCACGCCCCGCTCGATTTATGGGGACTATAGATTGAGAAGTGCTCCGGCAAAAGCCCGCCGGATTGTGGTGGAGGCCTCTGATGTTCCAGCTCTTCATTCCGTTCTATATCGGTCTTGCCTTGGGGATCAGCCCGGACGCCGGTCCCTCTGCAACCGACCAGCCTATGCCGGTCGACCCACCTGTTGTGCCCGAGGGCCGCACGCCTGACCCGCAGGTGCCAACCGGGCAGTTCACGACCGCCGTCGAGGTCAAGCCGATCCTTGGCATGACCCAGTCAAGCTGGGTAGCCGTCCGACTGTATGAGGGGCAGGACCTTTTGTATTTCACCCAGCTGCTGGCCTGGCGCTGTGGCCTTTGGGAGGTTCGCTACGGCCTGAACGGCGCACCCTCCACTGAGGTGTTTCCGTTGGAGCCATGCCATGAAGGCACTGCCCAGCCAAATGCCCTCACGGATATAGAAAACTATCTGCCCTACATCACCCTGCCCGCCGAAAGCGTCAAAGCCGTCACGGTAGAGTTGCACTACGATGACGGGACGGTCGAGTCCGCCTCGTTCGAACGGCCCGCCATTCTGATGCCCTAGGCACTGGTTCTGCGGGGTCGGCATACCGAACCCCTCTTTCTGGCTGAAAGACGGCAAACCCGCAGCGCCGGTCCCGGAATGGCCCCAAGTCCGACAGGAACTCCCTTTGACCGATACACCCAACATTGTGCCCGAGCATTTTCGCGCCATCGAAACCGACAGGCTGTTCCCGTCCGAACGGGCCACCCATGCGCCTCGTATCCTGCTACTGTATGGATCGCTCAGAGAGCGGTCGTTCAGCCGGCTCATGACCGAAGAGGCCGCCCGGGTCCTGGGCGCCCTTGGGGCAGAGACGCGGACCTATAATCCCAGCGGCATGCCGCTCCCCGATGACACGGACGCCAGCCATCCCAAGGTGCAGGAGTTGCGCGATCTGGTGCAGTGGAGTGAAGGCATGGTCTGGTGTTCGCCTGAACGGCACGGGGCGATGACCGGGATCATGAAAGCGCAGATCGACTGGATTCCGCTGTCACTGGGCGCGGTGCGGCCGACCCAGGGCAAGACGCTGGCGGTTATGCAGGTCTGCGGCGGCTCGCAAAGCTTTAACGCGGTCAACCAGTTGCGGGTTCTTGGCCGGTGGATGCGCCTCGTGACCATTCCTAACCAGTCGTCGACCCCCAAGGCGTTCCTTGAGTTTGGCGATGACAACAGGATGAAGCCATCGCCCTACTACGACCGGATGGTCGATGTGATGGAGGAACTGGTGAAGTTCACCCTACTGACCCGCGACACGGCACACTATCTTGTCGACCGCTACAGCGAGCGCAAGGAAACCGGCGAGGACCTGATCAAGCGGGTGAACCAGAACGCGATGTAGGGCAGGGGGATGCCAGGCATTACCTGACCCTTGTGCAGCAATGCCATGGTTCAAGAGATCGTTCCGGACCCGCGGGAAGAGGACATGTTCATCGCGGTCAACGAACCTGGAAGTTACCTAGACCTTGGAGATCCCGTCTCGTTTCGTCACGAAGATGAGGTTGTCGAACGGGGATTGCTGGATGACCACGGCATCTTGTCCGGTCGGGCACAGGCCGCGGTGCGTCCGTTGTCAGCGAGCGACTTTGCTACAATCATCGAGCGTGGATTGGGCAGCGATGCCGACATTCTACCTCGTGTGGATCAAATCGGTCATGCGGACGGTTTTGCCGATCCAAAACAAGACTTCCTTCATTTGTCTGGGCGTGATCGGGTCAATCAACTGACAAACAGAGCCGTCAGAAATCGTAATTTTCGCAAGACTGTGCAGCGCGGATATGACGAACGCTGCGCTATAACCGGATAGAAGCTGATCAACGGTGGTGGTCGGGCGGAAGTGGAAGGAGCGCACATAGGGCCGGTCGAAAGCAACGGCCCAGATATTGTGAGCAGCGGTATCGCGCTATCAGGAACCGCTCATTGGATGATTGACCATGGTCTCGTTGGTCTGGCCGACGATCTTACCGTTATAGTTTCCCGCCATGCCAATTTTCAAAGAGCGGTGAAGTCCATAATCAACGAAACCGGCGCCTTGCTGTCCCCATCTAGACCGTCCGAACGACCAAGAGTTCTGTTTGTGGCGTGGCACCGCGAAAATGTCTTCAAGTCCTAGCCCGGTTTGGCAAGGCAAACTTTCGACGGGGAACCGGTCGCAATCACCATTGCGCCTTAACGAGACGCCGTGAAGCGACCAACGATCAAAAGCACGGCTAGTCGGAGGAGAATGGTGGGCGACCCTGGAATCGAACCAGGCGTGGGTCTCCCCGGCGGAGTTACAGTCCGCTGCCGCACCTTGCAGCCCGTCGCCCTGTCTCGGGGATGAACCCCGGAACGCCGCGTGGATACGCGGGGGGCCGGGAGGCGTCAACAGGAAAATCGGTCCCCTGTGCGGCCACTCTTGCGCTTGGCTCTCTCAGACCTCATTCAGGGTCTGACCAGCGGGGAGCAGCACCATGAAGAAACCCAAGTGGGTGATTGAAAAGGAACAGTCCAAGCGGGCAGCCGCGGCCGAAACGGTCTGGCTGTTCGGATTGCATGCGGTGCGCGATGCCCTGCTCAACCCCCGCCGGACCCGGTTGCAATTGGTGGTGACTGCCAATGCCCGCGAAAAACTTGCCGATGCCATCGCACAAAGCGGGATGGAGCCGGTCCTGTCCGATCCGCGCCGGTTTGCAGCCCCGCTTGACGAAGGCTCGGTGCACCAGGGGGCGGCGTTGGAGGTCAAGCCACTGGACTGGGGCACATTGGAAGACGTGGTCATGGCGCCGGGGGTAGAGCCGGCCCGGATCGTGCTGCTCGACCGGGTGACCGATCCGCATAACGTCGGCGCCATCCTGCGATCGGCCGAGGTGTTCGGCGCCCGCGCCGTGGTGGGTGTGCAGCGCCATTCCGCACCAGAGACCGGGGCCTTGGCCAAAACCGCCAGCGGTGCGCTGGAACGGCAACCCTATCTGCGGGTGCGCAATCTTGCCGATGCCATGGAACAGCTTTTGGCCATGGGCTTTATCGTGCTGGGTCTTGATGGCGAGGCCGACAGCAGCATCGAGACCGCGCTCGAGGGCAAGACGGACCGGCCGGTCGCCCTTGTCCTTGGGGCAGAGGGGCCGGGGCTGCGCGAAAAGACCAAGGAAACCTGTACCGCATTGGTGCGGATCGACTTTGCGGGTGGATTCGGCTCTCTCAACGTCTCGAACGCGGCGGCTGTGGCCCTATATGCATCAAGGGTTCAAAGACCCGTTGGCTGAACGAAGGGTCTGTAATGAGCAACATGAAGATCGCCACCTGTAGTTTCTGTGGCACGCGCGCGGCGCTTGTCCTGAGGGGGGACGAGCGGCACGAATTGTCCTGTGCCTCCTGTGGGGCGCCGTTGCACGACCTGAAAATGTTACCAAAAAGACCCGATGACCCAAGCGATGGCCGGCATACCAAGGCGCGCCCTGGGGCCTCATCGCACCAACGTGCAATGTCGCGAAAGGACGCTGGGAAGGGCAAAAAAAAGAAGAAATCCAGAAGCTTCGCCCAGCGGGCCCTGGGCGAACTCTGGGACGTTATCGAAGATATCCTGGACTGAAACATTTCTTCGGGACTGTCACGCCTTGGCGAGGGGGCTTTGCCTGCGGGCGGAAAAGGCCCATCTTCCGACTACTGACGCACTTGACCCCGGAGCCAGCCATGTTCACTCGCCGCCGCCTTCTTGGCGCAGCCGCCAGCCTTCCTATCTTTGGCTTGATGGGTCGCCCTGCGTTTGCCACCCCTGAAGTCTATTCGGACGGCGGCCTTGCGCTGGGCGGGGCTGATCCTGTGGCCTATTTCGCCCAAGGCCAGATGGTTCAAGGATCGGTGGACTATACCCTCATGTGGCGCGGCACGACATGGCGCTTTGCCACGATGGACGCGCGCAGTACCTTCGAGATGAACCCCGAGGCCTATGCCCCGCAGTTCGGCGGCTACTGCGCCTATGCCCTGTCCCAGGGTGCACTGGCCCCCACGGTGCCCGAGGCCTGGACGGTTTTCGAAGGCAAGCTTTACATGACCTACTCGGTCGACGTGCGCGGACTTTGGCGGCAGGACATTCCGGGCAATTTGGCGAAGGCAGAGCCCTATTGGCCCGCCATCGCGAGGTCCTGATCGGGGCCCGTCGCCCTTAGCACTTTGTTCACATCTTGATGAGATCCTCTGGAAAGGCCTTCGGGCCGAACCCAGTTAATGGTTCAGGCGCAGGTTTTTTGGAACTGACCGGCGTCAAGTTACTGTCCCTCGTTCCAAACTTCAGCGCCCGGGCCTTCCCCCCCCGGGCGCTTTTTTGTCCGGATGTTGTTGTATCGCTTTGCTAGAGCGGACATTGCCGTTTTCAGAGTTGCTATGGGGGCGCTGCCCCCGACGCCTTTGGCGCCTCCCCCGGGATATTTGGGGCGCGATGAGGTGGATCAGCTTCGCCCGGCCTTTTCGGCGAGGCCGGATTGGCCATCGCGGCGGGCCAATTCTGCCTCGATATCCTGCAGGCTGACATCGCGGGCGGCGCACATGACGAGGAGGTGGTAAAGGACATCCGCCGCCTCGCTTGTCAGTCGGGTGCGGTCGCCCTTGACGGCCTCGATGATCGCCTCGACCGCCTCTTCGCCGAACTTTTCGGCGCATTTTTCGGGCCCCTGGGCCAGCAGCCTTGCGGTCCAGCTGCTGTCGGGATCCGCGTCCTTGCGGGCGGCGATGGTTGCGGCAAGCGTTTTCAGGGTCATATCGGCCTCACGGGAATGCCATTTGCCGCCATATGGGCCTTGGCCTCGGCCACCGTGAAGGTGCCGAAATGAAAGATCGAAGCGGCCAACACGGCAGACGCGCCCCCAAGAGTGACCCCTTCGACGAGGTGGTCCAGCGTGCCGACGCCGCCAGAGGCGATGACGGGAATGTCGACTGCGTCCGAGATGGCCCGCGTCAGGGGCAGGTTGAACCCCGCCCGTGTCCCGTCCCGGTCCATCGAGGTCAGCAGGATCTCACCGGCCCCTTTCACCGCGACGGTTTGGGCGAATGCGACGGCGTCGATGCCAGTTTCGCGCCGTCCGCCGTGGGTAAAGATTTCCCAGCGTCCCGGTGCGACGGTCTTGGCGTCAATGGCGCAGACGATGCACTGCGAGCCAAAGCGCAAGGCGGCCTCGGTGATCACATCGGGGTCTGCCACGGCGGCGGAATTGAAGCTGACCTTGTCGGCCCCGGCCAGCAGCAACGCCCGCACATCGGTGTGGCTGCGCACGCCGCCGCCCACCGTCAGCGGCATGAAGATCGTCTCGGCGGTCCTTGTGACCAGATCGAACATCGTGCCCCGGTTTTCATGGGTGGCATGGATGTCGAGAAAGCACAGCTCATCCGCGCCGGCCGCGTCATAGGCGCGTGCCGCCTCGACCGGATCGCCGGCATCGACGAGCTGGGTGAAGTTCACGCCTTTGACCACCCGCCCGTCGGCGACATCAAGGCAGGGAATGATGCGGGTCTTGAGCATGGTGTCTGCTTAGTCCGGGCTTGGTTGCATGAAAAGGAGTTTTGCGAGGCCGACCCTGTGCGGGGCGCACCTCCACTTTAGTCCTGAAGGGTGGCCAGCGCTGTCTTGAGGTCGATCGCCCCGTCATAGAGGGCCCGCCCGGAGATCGCCCCGGCGATGACCCCGGTATCGCGCAGGGCCACGAGGTCCTCCAGTGACGAAACCCCGCCCGAGGCGATGACCGGGATCGAAACGGCGCGGGCCAGTGCTGTGGTCGCGGCCAGGTTCGGCCCCCCCATTGCCCCGTCCCGCAAGATATCGGTGTAGATTATCGCGGCCACGCCCGCGTCTTCAAACGACCGGGCGAGGTCGGTGACCTGCACATCGGTCTCTTCGGCCCAGCCCTTGGTTGCGACCTTGCCGCCCCGTGCATCGATGCCGACAGCGACCTGGCCGGGAAAGGCCATCGCCGCCTCGCGGACCAGGTCGGGGTTTTCGACGGCAACAGTGCCCAGAATCACCCGGGCCAGCCCCTTGTCGAGCCAGGCTTCGATCGTGGCCATGTCCCTTATGCCGCCCCCAAGTTGGGCGGGGACCGGGCAGGCGGCCAGGATCGCCTCGACCACAGCCCCGTTGACGGGTTTGCCGGCGAAGGCCCCGTTCAGGTCCACGAGGTGCAGCCAGCTGCAGCCGGCCTCGACAAAGCTGCGCGCCTGGGCGGCTGGATCGTCGTTGAAGACGGTGGACTTGTCCATGTCGCCGTGAACAAGGCGGACGGCCTGACCGTCCTTGAGATCGATGGCTGGGTAGAGGATCATAGTGCGCTCCGTCTGTTTGGCGCCCTTATGCAAGGGGTGGCGCGGGGATGCAACGCGACCCCACGTCAGACTTGCGCGGATCGTTGGCCTGCCGTCATCTTGGGGCGAATTTGCTAGGGAGGAGCCTGGACATGAAGACGATGATGATGGCGGTTGTGGGGCTTGTGGCCCTTGCCGTAACGGCGATGGCCGATCCGCTTGAGGGCCTGTGGCGCACCACCGCCGATGACAACGGCTATTCGGGCCTGATCGAGGTGGCCCCTTGTGGTGCGGCCCTTTGCGGCACGCTGATCCGGTCGTTTGATGCATCGGGGGCTGAAGCCAGTTCGCCCAACATTGGACGCCAGATCATTTCCGAGACCGTAGCACGGGGGGACGGAGAGTATCGCGGCAAGGTTTGGGCCCCAGACCGCGACCGGACCTATAATTCGCGCCTCATGCTGAACGGCGACAGCCTTGCGGTGTCCGGCTGTGTCCTGGGTATTTGTCGTGATGGCGGCACCTGGACCCGGGCGAACTAGGCCGCGGCCAAACAGCCGGGGATCCGGCCTGGCGGTCTAGGGCCGCCAGGTCAGGAAGTTGCCGATAAGGCGCAGGCCGGTGGCCTGGCTTTTCTCGGGGTGGAACTGCGTGCCGACGATGGTGTCGCGCCCGACGATTGCGGTGACGGCACCGCCGTAGTCCACATGCGCCAGAAGATGCGCGGGGTCAGTTACCTGCATCGCCCATGAATGGACGAAATAGGCGTGATCCCCGGTTTCAATCCCGTCCAGAACAGGGTGAGGTTGATCAAGCACCAGATCGTTCCAGCCCATGTGAGGGACTTTGAGCGTGGGGTCGGCAGGGGTGATCCTTGTGATCTCACCGCCGATCCAGTCCAGTCCCTCGGTCAACTCGTATTCATGGCCCCGGCTGGCCAGCATCTGCATGCCGACGCAGATCCCCAGAAAGGGGCGGCCCTTGACCGTGATCGCCTCGATGATCGCTTCGGCCAGTCCGGAAATCCCGAAAAGCTGCTCGCGGCAATGCGGAAAGGCCCCGTCGCCGGGAAGGACCACCCGGTCGGCCCGGGACACGACGTCGGGGTCAGAGGTGACGACGACACTGCCCGCTCCGGTTTCAGAGGCCATTCTTTCGAAGGCTTTCTGGGCCGAGTGCAGGTTGCCGCTGTCGTAGTCGACGAGGGCCGTCAGGCTCATAGCGTGCCCTTGGTCGAGGGGATGGCGTCCGCCTTGCGCGGATCGGTTTCGACCGCGACGCGCAGGGCGCGGGCCAGCGCCTTGAAGGCGGCCTCGGCAATGTGGTGGCTGTTGAACCCGTGCCGCTGGTCAAGATGCAGTGTGATGCCGCCATGTGTCGACAGCGCCTGCATGAATTCACGCACCAGTTCGGTGTCGAAGGTGCCGATCTTCTGGGTCGGGAATTCGATGTTGAAGATCAGGAAGGGCCGTCCCGACAGGTCGAGGGCGCAGGCCACCTGGGCGTCGTCCATGGCAAGGGCACATTCGCCGTAGCGCCGGATGCCCCGCTTGTCCCCCAATGCCTGGGTCAGGGCCTGCCCGATGGCGATGCCCACGTCTTCGACCGTGTGGTGGTCGTCGATGTGCAGATCGCCGGTCGCCCGGACGGTCATGTCGATCAGCGCGTGCCGCGACAGCTGGTCAAGCATGTGGTCAAAGAACCCAACCCCGGTCTGGTTGTCATAGACCCCCGTCCCGTCAAGCGTGAGGGTGACGGTGATATCCGTCTCGGCCGTCTTGCGCGTGATTGTCGCCGTCCGCATCTGCGTCTCCGTCGTCAGTGTCTGGCGGCTTATAGGCGGGGCGGGCGGGCAGGCCAAGCGGTCTTGGCGGTCTTGCGCATCGTCGTGCGTCAGTGCAACCTGTCTGCACCGCCCAGAAAGGCCCGCCATGACCGTTTGCGTGTTTGTCCAGCTTCGTTGCCGTCCCGGTACAACCTACCGTGTCGCCGATCAGATCGCCCTGAAGGAAATCCACTCAGAGCTTTACTCGACCAGTGGGGATTTTGACCTTTTGATGAAGCTCTACATTCCCGAAGGGGGCGATGTGGGCAAGTATATCAACGATCATCTGCTGGATATCGACGGGATCGAGCGGTCGATGACAACGCTGACCTTCAAGGCGTTCTGACCCAACAGGACATGGTTGCGCAAATGCCCCGGGTTCAGGACGCGGGGGCTATAGGTGTGTCCGCACTCCAGAGTTGCCTGCCCAGTTTTTGATTGAGCGTTCAAATAAATGTTGTTAGCCTTTCGACGAAAGCCGCCGAAAGGAACTGGGGATGAGCGATCCTGCACAGATGACTGGGGCAAATGACTGGGACCGCAGGGGGTTGCCGTCATGGAGCTATTTCAACCCCGAAATGCTTGAAGAAGAGAAAGAGCTTCTGTTTCGTAGGCATTGGCAGCTTGTCTGTCACATCAACGACATTCCCGAACTGGGCGATTTCATCGCAGCCGATATGGTGGGCGAACGGGCTTTGGTGATCCGGGGCAGGGACGGTGTCGTTCGGGCCTTTCACAACCTTTGTCGCCACCGCGGATCGCGGGTTGTGGCCGAAGACAAGGGCACCTGCCGTTCGGCCATCGTCTGCCCGTTTCATGGCTGGGTTTATAACCTTGACGGCACTCTGCGCGGGGCGTCGCAGCCTGCCACGCTGCCCGATCTTGATCCGGTCGAATGGGGGCTGAAGCCCGTTGAGATGGATATCTGGCACGGCTTTGTCTTTGTCCGGTTCAAGCCCGGTCCCCAGCCCCGGCTGTCCGAGGTTCTGGCCCGATTTGAGCCCGAGGTTGCCCAATACGACCTGGCCAATATCGTCCCGGACGGGGCAGGGATCTGGTCAGAGGATGTCAAGGCCAACTGGAAATGCGTCCGCGACGTGGACAACGAAGGCTACCATGTGCCGATGGCCCACCCCGGACTGCATGATCTGTTCGGCTCCAACTACTTTGACGAGCCGTTTCGCGACGGGGCCAGCCGGTCCTATTCTACCTTCCGCGAGGCAGACAGCCGGTTGTGGAGCGTCCGTCAGTACAAGGCCCTTCTGCCCGAGGTGGCCGGGCTGGACGCAGAACATAACCGGGCGTGGCTTTATATCGGGGTGTTTCCCAATCTGGTGTTCGGCCTCTATCCGGACTCGATCATCTACTACCACGAATTCCCGGTCGAGAACGGCAAGACGATCCAGCGGGGGGCCTGCTACAAGCGGGCCGATGAGGATCGCCGCCTGCGGGTGGCCCGCTACCTGAGCGGCCGGATCGACCGGATCACCACCAAGGAAGATGAACAATTGATCGAATGGTGCTGGGAGGCGGCCTTTTCCAGCGGCTATGACGGCGTCATCCTGTCGGATCTGGAAGCCGGCGTGAAAAGCTACCATGATGAGTTGCGACGGCTTTACCCGGTGCTGCGCGAAGACGAGCCAAGCCCCGGGACATTGCGCGCCAGCAACCGGGACCTTGTGGAAGGGCTAAAGTGACATGGGTGGGTCTTTGATCCGATCAGGAGCCGCCCTTTGAGGCTGGATGCCGAAGGCCGCCGGGGTCTGACCCTGATCAGCCCGACGCTGATCTATGCCCTTGTCATGCTGGCGGCCCCCCTTGCGATGGTGGTAACCTTCAGCTTCTGGACCCAGAACTACCTCGATATCGACACCACCTTTACCCTCGATAACTACCGCGAGGCATGGACCCAGCCGATCTATCAAACCCTGATGGCAAGGTCGCTTATCATCTCGGTGCTTGTGACAGTGGTGACGGTCCTTCTGGCGTTTCCGGTGGCCTATTACATTTCCTTCCGGGTGACGCGGCGCAAGACGCTTTGGCTGTTTCTGGTGACCATTCCGTTCTGGACCAGCTACCTTTTGCGGGTGTTCCTGTGGAAGGTTATCCTTGGTTACAACGGTGTGCTGAACTCTGCCCTGATGGGGATGGGCTTTATCGACGAGCCGCTGACGTTCTTGTTGTACAACGCCAATGCCGTTGTTCTGACGCTGGCCCATGCCTGGGCGCCGTTTGCCATCCTGCCAATCTTTGTGGCCCTCGAAAAGATCGACCGCTCCTTGCTTGAGGCGGCCGAGGATCTGGGCGACGGACCATGGCGGCGGTTCCGCCGGGTGACCCTGCCGCTGGCCATGCCGGGTGTCATTGCGGCAACGCTGATCGTCCTGATCCCGACGGTGGGCGATTTCATCACGCCAAGGCTTGTCGGTGGCACGGACGGGCTGATGATCGCGAACATGATCCAGATCCAGGTCGGGCGGGCCAACAACGCCCCCCTGGGGGCTGCACTGGCGATTTCGTCGATGGTGGTTGTCGGCACCCTCAGCGTTTTGATCTTTCTTGTCGGGCGCCGGTTCGGAGGGCGAACGAGATGAGCCGCAAGAACCGCCTCCTGCCAAACTGGCTGGGCATCTATGCCGTGGCGTTCATGCTGTTCCTTTATGCGCCGGTCGTTCTGCTGCCGCTTTTCGCCTTTAACAGCTCGACCATCATCGCCTTTCCCCTGACCGACTATACGACCGAATGGTTCACCGTTCTGTGGGAGACCGAGGCCCTGCACAGTGCCGTGCGCAACAGCCTGTTCGTAGGCATCACCACCGCTGTTCTAAGCACCTTGCTGGGGGCCTGTGCCGCGCGGGCGATGGCGCGCTACCGGTTTCCGGTCAAGCGGGGGATCGTGGGCCTTGTCATGTTGCCGCTCGTCCTGCCCGAGATCATCGTGGGCGTGGCGCTTCTGGTGGTTCTGGTCCAGTTGGGCGTGCCCCTGTCGCTTTGGACGGTGATCGGGGGGCATATGCTGATCTGCATCCCCTTTGCCATCGCCATCCTCAATTCCGCCTTCGCGAGCCTTGATCAAAGCCTTGAAGAGGCGTCATTTGACCTTGGTGAAAGCCGTTGGGGCACGTTTCGCCGGATCATCCTGCCGCTGGTCATGCCGGGCGTGATCTCAAGCCTGCTGATCACCTTCACCATTTCCCTTGATGAGTTCATCATCGCGTTCTTTTTGACCGGTACGGATGTGACCCTGCCTGTCTACATCTGGTCGCAGCTGCGCTTCCCGGCCAAGCTGCCCTCGATCATGGCGTTGGGGACGATCATGCTGGCGCTGTCGGTGCTTTTGTTGATCACGGCCGAATGGTTCCGCCGCCGGGCAGCCAGGCGACAGGGGCTCGACGTGCAAGCGCCGGGAGGTTTTGTAGGATGACCATGGACACCACCACCACACCCCGATCCATTATCGAGTTGAAGGACGTCAGAAAGTCCTTTGGCAAGTTCACTGCCCTTCACGGCATCGACGCCACGATCCGGGAGGGAGAGTTCTTTTCCCTGCTCGGCCCGTCTGGATGCGGCAAGACAACCCTGCTGCGCCTGATTGCCGGCTTTGATGAGCCGACATCGGGCAGGATCGAAATTGACGGCAAACCGATGGCGGGCATTTCCGCCAACCGTCGCCCGACCAACATGGTGTTCCAAAGCTATGCCATCTTTCCCCACCTCAGCGTGGCCGAGAACGTGGGCTACGGGCTCGTGCCCAAAAGGATGCCCAAGGCCGAGATCGCGGCCGAGGTCGACAAGGCCCTCAGGATGGTGGACCTGTCGGGCTATGGCGACCGGGGCGCCCACGAATTGTCAGGCGGCCAGCGCCAAAGGGTGGCCCTTGCCCGTGCGCTGGTGATGCGGCCCAAGGTCGTCTTGTTGGACGAACCCCTGTCCGCGCTTGACAAGAAACTGCGCGAACAGATGCAGGTCGAGTTGCGGGCATTGCAACAGTCCATCGGGATCACCTTCATCCTTGTCACCCATGATCAGGAAGAGGCGATGATCATGTCCGACCGGATTGCCGTTATGTTTGACGGACACATCGCCCAGCTGGACAGCCCGCAGGCCCTTTATCGGCACCCGGTCAGCGAACGGGTCGCCTCGTTCATCGGGGTGATGAACTTTCTGCCAGCCACGGCCCATCCGGCAAACGGGGGGGCGCTGGCCCTTGATATCGCCGCGCTGGGCCCGGTGACATTGCCGTTGGATGCCGTCCCAGAGGGCATCAGCCCGGCCAAGGTTACCAAGATCGGGGTGCGCCCTGAAATGCTGACGGTGCTGTTTGACGATAGCGACCACGCCGAACGGGTCACCGAAGGTGTCGTTGTGTCGACCTCCTACTACGGCGACATGACCTACTACAGCATCCTTCTGGACGGGGCAGAGAAACCCGTGACCATCTCCATGCGCAACACCGCAGGCCGGGCAGTGGCGCCGGTGGGAGCGCGGCTGCGCATTGGCTGGGGTGCCGAATCCATCGTTCTGTTTTCCTGAGGCCCGCCTTGACCCACGCAATGACACCGTCTGACACCCCGATCCTGGACACACTTCTGGTGGGCCGCCGCAAGGGTTATGCCCTCGATCAGGCGTTTTACCGGTCACCGGACGTCTTTGTGCAGGATATGGAGCGGTTCTATCTGCCCGAATGGCACTTTGCCGGGCACGTCAGCGAAATCCCCGAACCGGGGGACTATGTCCTGTTCGAGGTGCTGGACGAATCCGTGATCCTTGTCCGGGGGGCGGACGGGGTGGTCCGCGCCTTTGCCAATGTCTGCCGTCATCGGGGATCGCGCATCTGTCTTGAGGCGTCGGGCCATGTTCGCCGCTTTACCTGCCCGTACCATGCCTGGACCTACCAACTGGACGGTAGCCTGTTCAGCGCCCGGTTGATGGGGCCGGATATAGATACGGCGAACCTCGGGCTAAAGCCGGTGCCCTGCGAGGTGTTTCACGGTCTTATCTTTGTCTGCTTTGCCGATGCGCCATCCAGCTTTGACCAGATGCGGGCCGATCTGGATGCCCCGCTTGCCCCCTTTGGCCTAGAGCGGACAAAGATTGCGCATCGCGCCCGCTATCCGGTGGCGGCCAACTGGAAGCTGCTCGTTGAGAATTACAACGAATGCTACCACTGCGCCCCGGCCCACCCCGAGTTTACCCGCGCCGACCCCACCCATATGGAGGCCGACAAGGTCGCCCCCCTGAACCGGGCGATGGAGGGGCGGGCGCGGGAGCTGGGCATTCCGACCGACTACATCGACCGGGTCGGCCCGGATTGTCCGCCGGGGTCGGTTGACTACACCTTCAGCCGTCATTCTCTGTACGACGGGGTCCTGACCGGCACCGAAGGCGGCCAACCGGCCGCCCCGTTGCTGGGGGATCTGGAAGGCTACGATGGTGGGGCTTGCGATCTCTACGTCGGGATCTTCAACCCGATGCTGATCTATTGCGACTATGTCGTCATCTACCGCTTCATCCCTCTGGACGCAGGCCGGTCCGAGCAAGAGATCATCTGGCTGGTCCGCGAGGACGCGACAGAAGGGCAGGACTACGATCTGGCCCGTCTCACTTGGCTTTGGGACGTGACCACCGTCGCTGACAAGACCATCGTTCAAAGCAACCAGCAGGGCGTCAATTCGCGCTACTACGAGCCCGGCCCACTGGCGGGGATGGAGCACTATACCCAACGCTTCCTCAACCTTTACGCCGACAGGATGAGCAGATGAGCGACAGTGAGCTTTTGTACGACGACATACACATCGCCTTTCTCGAGGACATCTGGGGCGAAGGATACCTGTCCCCTGGCGGCCCCGAAGAGGCGGCGCGGGTGCTGGAGGGGCTGGACCTGTCAGGGGCAAGGGTGCTGGACATCGGTTGCGGGTCTGGGGCCATCGCGGTCCAGATGGTGCGTGATCTGGGTGCCGCAGAAGTGGTGGGGATCGACGTCGAGGGGCCGGTCTGTGCCGCTGCCCGCAGGCGGGCCGAGGCGGCGGGCCTGTCAGGCCAGATCGACATCCGCCTTGTCCGGCCCGGACCGATGGACTTTGCCGATGGCAGCTTTGATCTGGTCTATTCCAAGGACTCAATTCTGCACATTCCCGAAAAGGAGGCGTTAGCAGCGGATGTCTTTCGCATCCTGCGTCCGGGGGGCTGGTTCGCCGCCTCTGACTGGCTGATCGCCCATGACGACACACCCAGCCCGGCCATGCAGGCCTATCTTAGGGCCGAGGATCTGGACTTTGCCATGGCCTCGCCGGGGCGCTACCGGCGGGCGCTGGAGGTGGCCGGGTTTCGGAACATCGGGCTGAACAACCGCAACCGCTGGTACCTTGGGCAGGCCGAGGCTGAATTGGCATGGTTGTCGGGGGCAGAGCGGGTACGGCTGGATGCCGCCCATGGGGCCGATTTCATTGCCGATCAGATCAGGACCTGGACGCTTATGGTCGAGGTGATCCGGTCCGGCGAACACTGCCCGCATCACTTGCGCGGGCAGCGACCGTTGTAAGGGGCCGCCCCCAATGCGGGGCGGCCCCGATAACAAGCGCTTTAGAAGCCTGCCTTGATCAGTTCGAACTCTGCAATCATCCGCTCGCGCAATGCAGCGGGGAGCGGGCCTTGCCACAGGGTGCCAGCGCGCAGGTTTTCAGAGGTTTCAAGGCCAACTGCGGCCAGGTCCTCTTCGGACATCGTGGCCATTGCCGTGGCGTTGGAGTGGCCATAGCCCCACCATGCGACAAGGTACTCTGCTGTTGCAGGCTCCAGCCAGGCGTTGATGAAGTCATAGAACCGGTCGTCCGACCCCGGAGCATTGGCCAGATGGCTGTAGCCGCAGACCCAGCTTGACGATCCTTCGGCTGTGTCGCGCTTCATGGCGATGGGGAAACCTTCCGCACTCATGGTCGAGAAGGTCTCGTTCCAGGCCCAGGCCAGATAGACCTCGCCCGACTGCATCAGCTGGGCCAGTGATGCCCCGTCCGACCAATAGGCCCGCACGTTCTGATGGGCTGCCCGCAGGAAAGTCGACGCGGCCTCGAACTGTTCGTCCGTTACGTTGGACCAGTCGCGCACACCGGTGGCAAGGAAGCCAAGGGCATAGACGTCGTCGACGTTGTCGGGCAGCGATACGCGACCCGAATGGGCCGGATCGGCAAAGGCCTGAAGCGAGGCGACCTCCTCTTCGGACAAAAGCTCGGTGTTGTAGGTGACGGCGGTGTTGCCCCAGTCCATCGGGACAAAGAAGTATTCGCCATCCTTGGAAAACGCCTCAATGTCTCGGAACGCAGGCTCGATCTCGTCCCAGCGGTCGATGCGGCTGGTGTCCAGCGGGGCCAGCAGCCCGGCCTCGATCCATTTCGGAACAGACTGAGAGCAGGGGTGGGCGGCGTCAGCCTGAAAGCCCGAGCGCAGCTTCTGGAAGGCCTCTTCCTCGTCGCCAAAGAAGGCGTATGTGGGGGCCATTCCATGGGCCTCGATATAGGCCGTAAAGAATTCGGGGTCTTCGTAGCCTGCCCAGTCGAATACGGTAAAGTCGGGGTCCTGGGCCCGTGCCACGCCTGCGGTCAGCAGACACAGCGCCGTGGCGGCTGTCAGCGTTGACTTGAAGTGGATCATTGTCGTCTCCTTGTTGGCGTTGTCCTATTTTTCGTAACAAGGCCCCTGCGGGTTCTCCGTCTGTTTGCGGGCCTTGGTCGTTTAGTTACTTTGTCCCGTTTGTTGTCGGTCCTTTCCAATACCAAAGGGCGCTTGCCCGTTTGCGTCAAGGGCTTGGCATTGGTGTCCTGGTCCGGGTGCCCAGGCCGCCGACTTGCTGGCTCACCCGTTCGAGCGCCTTTTCGAGAATGTCGAACATTTCATCGATTTGCGCATGGGTGATGATCAGCGGCGGCGAGAAGACGGCCATGTTGATCAGGGGGCGGACCAGAAGGCCAAGGTCCTCGCAGGCGTCGTCGATCATCTGGCCGAGCTTCATCTCCGCCTGCAAATCCTCGGCCCGGCCTTCGATACAGGCCAGAAGGCCCATGCCACGGGCATCGCCCACGATGGGAAAGCGACGCAGCTCTTGCAGGCGGGCCTGGAAATGGGGGGTCACCTCGCGGACGTGGTCAAGGATGCCTTCGCGTTCCATGATCTCGATATTGGTCAGGGCCGCGACGCAGGACACCGGGTGACCGGAATAGGTGTAGCCGTTGGTGAACGTCACCGGATCGTCCGATCCGCTGACCCGCTCCATCACCCGGTCCGAGATGATGCAGCCCCCCAGCGGCAGATAGCCCGATGTCAGCCCCTTGGCGCAGGTGATCATGTCAGGCACAATGCCAAAGACGGCCTCGGAGGCAAACCAATGCCCCAGACGGCCAAAGCCCGTCACCACCTCGTCCGAGATATACAGGATGTCATGCGCCCGGCAGATGTCAAAGGTCCGCTTGTGATAGCCTTCGGGCGGAACGATAACGCCACCCGAGCTGAGGATTGGTTCGGCGATGAAGGCACCGATATTGTCGGGGCCGACTTCTGCGATCATGCGCTCAAGATCGCCGACCTTTTCGTCGCACCAGTCCTGCACCGTCATGCCCTCGGGGCGGCGATAGGGGTTCACGTCGGGCAAAAACCGGACCAGCCGGCTTTCCATGTCAAACCGCGAGGTCGTGCGTTCCTTGCCCGTCACCGAATGGGCGAGGTAGGTCGATCCGTGATAGCCCTTTTCGCGGGCCAGAATGATCTTTTTGTCGGGGCGGCCCATTTGGTTGTTCATGAACTGCATGGTGCGCAGGGCGGTATCCACCGCCGTTGACCCGCCGGTTGTGAAAAAGACGTTGTTCAGATCGCCCGGCGCCATATCGGCGATTTTCTTGGCCAGCACCGCCGAAGGTTCGGTCGTGTTGGTAAAGGGCGATGTATAGGGCAGCTTGCGCACCTGGGCGGCGATGGCGTCGGCCATCTCGTCCCGGCCATAGCCGATCTGGACGCACCACATGCCCCCCGGGCCGTCGATAAACCGTTTTCCGGCACCGTCCCAAAGGTAGATCCCCTCGGCGCTGTCCACGAACATGTTGTCATAGCCCTGCCAGTCGTCGACCGCGGCCCAGGGGTGCAGCTGGTGTAGCCGGTCCCATTCCAGCAGCGTTTCAGTGCTGGGGCTGTTGGTCGCGGGAGGGGTGGTCTTTGCGGGCGCTGTCTTTGCGGACACGGTTTTGACGGTCATGACGGGCCTTTCGGGTTTAGAACGGGGCGGGCGGCGTAAGGCGCGCCCGAGGTGTTTGGAAGAAGGGTTTTGTCTCGATCTGGACGGGGACCATGCGGCGGTCCCACTGGCCTTCTTCATGCAGATAGATCTCGGTCCAAAGGTTGGTTTTGATCGGCCCGCCAAAGGGGGCTTTCAATTCGGCCAGCGCGACGTTGCGCTTGGCGGTCGGTGACCAGATGCCTGAGGTGACATGGCCCACCTCGCGCCGCTTGCGGTGGTAGATCAACGCCCCCTGCGCCGGTTTGAAGCCACCGATGTCCAGCCGCACCAACCGCCGTTTCAGCCCGGCCCGGCGCTGGGCCAGAAGGGCGCGGCGGCCGTTGAAATGGCCCTTGTCAAAGTCAACCAGCCGCTCGAACCCAAGTTCCAGCGGGCTACGCCCCCGGCCCAGCCGGATCGCACCGTGGACGGGTTGAAAGTCGGCGTGGGCCGCGATGAAGCCAGCCTCGATCCGGGCGATCTCAAGCGCCTCATAGCCGATGGCGCGCAGGCCCCAGGTCTGTCCCGGTTCCCACAGGCGGTCCCAAAGGGCAGGGGCCTTGTCCCAGTCGATCCATAACTCATAGCCCAGATCGCCGGTAAACCCGGTGCGCGAGATCCACAGCCCCGGCTCAACCTCGGCCAGATCAAAGGGTCGCAGGGTCTCTGCCGCCCCAAGACCCGCCGCCTTGAGCACCGAAAAGGATGTGGGCCCTTGCAGGGACAGGCCCGCCACGCTGTGCGACTGATCCTCGATCGTCACGTCAAAGCCCCATGCGGCATCCAGCAGCCAGCTGAACATCGGCTCCTGACAGCACAGCCGGTAGTCATTGGGGCCAAACCGGAACAGGGTGCCGTCGTCGATCAACATCCCCTCTTCGTCGCACCAAAGGGTATAGCCGACCCGCCCTTCGCGGATCTTGCCGACGTTGCGGGTCATCATCCGTTCCAGCATCGGCCCCGCCTCTGGCCCGCTGATCCGGTATTTGTGCATGGGCGAAATGTCGAAAAGCGTCGCCTGATTGCGGATTGCGAAATACTCGAACTCCATCGTGTCAAGGACAAGGGGCGAGATGTAGCCCGCCCAGTTGGTCCAGCTTTTGGCGCGGCTGACCGCCTCGAGGTGAGGCAGGAACGGGGTGGGGATCAGCCCCAGCGGAACGCTGTTTGGGGCGGTGGACGAAACGGCTGTCGCGGTGCTCATGCCCATGTCTCCTTCAGCAGATGCAAGGCAGAGTTGCGTCCCGGCGCACCGGTCAGATCACCACCGGGATGGGCGGAGGCCCCGCAAAGCTGCAACCCCCGGATGCCAAGGCTGTAATGCCCG
The DNA here is from genome assembly GCA_937916485.1 of uncultured Paracoccaceae bacterium. The sequence goes on from CALFSV010000064.1 coordinate 90,008, forward strand.
GCCCCATTGGCGGGGCGAAGGGTCAGGATCTGGTCAAGGCCCATTTCCGCATGGTGCCAATGACCGCCGGGGGCACCGGTCATGACCTCGATATCGGTGGGGGTCATCAGGATGCTGTCCTGAACCAGTGCGGGCAGACCGGGCGCATAGGCTGCGATCCTGTCGATGACGGTCTGGGTCAGGGCGCTGCGCGCCGCGTCGGTCCAGCCGCCGGTTGGTTCTTGGGGCACATGGTCGATGATAATGGACAGCACGTGCTGCCCTTCGCTGGTCAGCGCGGGGTCGCTGAGGGTGGGGCACACCATCTCAAGCGTCGGATTATTTGGCAAATCCCCGTATTTGGCCGGGTTAAAGCCGCGCTCTACCGCGCCGACGGTCGGCGCGATCAGGATACGGGCCGAGGCCAGCCCTTCGGGCAGGTCCGTGAACGCGGGCTTGCCTGACAGGACGAGGGTCAGGCGGGCGGTCGTGCCCTTGGCCCGCAGGTTGCGCATCCGGCGCAGGGCCTCGACGTCAAAGTTGGCAAGTCCGGCCATTTGCATGGTCTGCAAGGGCCCCGCACTTGACAGGACAGCCCGGCAGGTCAGCAACGTGCCATCGGTCAATTCGACCCCGCGAACCCGGTCATCCTCGACCACGATCCGGGCGACGGGCGCGTTGGTCCGGATATCGCAACCGGCCGCGCTGGCCGCCGTCGCCATGACTTCGGTCAGCATCCCCATCCCGCCCTTGGGCAGTCGGACTTCGCCGTCGTTGCCCAGCCGGTACATCAGCGAAAACACCGTGCCGGGGGACCGTGGGCCGGCAAAGGCCCCGCGCACCGCATCGGCGGCCAGCGCACCGGGCAAGGGGCCATCGTCGAGTTCATCGAGCAGGACATCGGCAATATTGGACAGGGCGATCCGCAGAAACTCGCGCATCTCTTCCTTGCCCAACCGCTTGAGGTTGAGGCCAAGCTTGGCAAGGCCGGCAAGCTCACCCAACGTGGCAAGGCTGGTGATGCCGCCCTCAAGTTTGGGTGGCGATTTGGTCGAAAGCTGGCCGAGGATGGCTGCGAATTTCTGCAAGCGTCCGATCAGCACCGCCGCCGCGCGGGCCTCGGGGTGGGCGCCGCCGTCGCTGTAGCGGACCTTGTCTCCGTCGATCACCACATGGCGGCCATCGGGGGACAGGCTGACCGTGGGCAGGGCTATGGACTGCGCCTTGATCTGGTCGGCAATCCCAAGCTCTTTCAGAACGATGGGGTTGAGGTTGTACAAAAGGTGGGCGATTTGCGAGGCTTGCACCCCCGGTGCCACCTCGACCGTGCGGGCCATGCCGCCGAGAGTCTCTTCGCGCTCAATCAGGCAGACCCGTTTGCCCTTTGCGGCGAGTGTCGTTGCCGCCGCCAGCCCGTTGTGTCCGCCGCCGATGACCACGGTGTGAAAGTCGTTTGCCCCGGTCATGCTGCATAGCCCTTCATCGGACGGCCCTTTTTCGCCTTGCGCAGGATTTCCCGCGCCGCGTTTGCGCCGGGGGCCGCCATCACGCCACCGCCAGGGTGGGTGGAAGAGCCCACCAGGTACATCCCGTCGATGGGCGTGGCATAGTTTGCGTAGCCTGGAACCGGACGGTTGAAGAGAAGCTGGTCAAAGGTCAGTTCGCCCTGAAAGATGTTGCCTTCGGTCAGCCCGACCTCGCGTTCGATGTCCCAGGGCGTGCGTACCTCTGCATGGACAACGCGCGACCGGATGTCGGGGCAGCACTGCTCGATCTTGTCAAAGACGGTTTCTGCAAAGGCCTTGCGATTGGCATCTGTCCAGTTCTCGCCCTTGCGGACCCCGTCGACCTCAAGGTCATAGGGGGCATATTGCACAAAGACGGTCATCATATGTTTGCCGGGCGGGGCCATCGTTGGGTCGATCTGCGAAGGGATCAGCATGTCGAAATAGGGGTCCTGCGACCAGCGCCCCTCTTTCCAGTCGTCATAGGCCCGCTCAAGCTCTTGCAGCGAGGTGGAACAATGCAGGTCGCCGCGCAGGAAATTGGCACCCTTGGGGGCGGCCGGAAACTCGGGCAGGGCGTCGAGTGCGATGTTCAGCTTGCCGCTGGAGCCGCGGATCTTGAAGCGCTTGACCGCGCGGGTGAAGCTGTCGGGCAGGTCGGTGGCATCGGTGTGGTTCAGGAAGGTTCGTTTGACGTCCATGTTCGAGGCTACGATAGGCGCGCTGTAGGTATCGCCGTTTTCAAGGGCGACGCCGGTCACCTTGCCGCCCTCGACCAAGAATTTGTCGACGCCCGAACCTGTGACGATGGTGCCGCCCGCCTCGTTGAAGCAGGCGCCAAGGGCATTGGAAATCGCGCCCATGCCCCCGCGGGCAAAGCCCCAGGCCCCGATGGCCCCGTCGACGTCCCCCATATAGTGATGCAGCAGGACATAGGCGGTGCCGGGGGAATAGACCCCAAGTCCGGTGCCGATGATGCCTGACCCGGCAAGGTGGGCCTTGATCAGATCGCTTTCAAAGTGTTCGTCCAGAAAATCGCCAATCGAAACTGTCCAGAAGCGCAGGGTTTCCCCGATTTCGCGAGCGCCCAGGTCGTGGGTCTTTTTGACGAGGTACAACAGTTCTTGCAGGTCACGCGGGGCCAGCGAGGTCGGGTCGGGCGCGTTGCGCAACAGGAAGGGGCGGATGAAACGGCACTGGCGGATGACAGTCTGGCTAAAGCGGGTATAGGCATCCACGTCGGCGGGGCTGTGGCGGGCGATCTCGCGGCGCAGGGCATCGTGGTCCGAATGATAGGCAAAGTAGTCGCCGTCGCGGGTAAAGGTGGCGCCGCCTTCATAGGGAATGACCTGAAGGCCATACTTTGGCAGCTCCAGATCGCGGACGATCTCGCGGCGTAATAGGGAGCAAACGTAGGAACAGTTCGAGTAGGTCCAGCCGTCGTGCAACATCCGGCTGACCGCAGCACCGCCGATCCAGTCGTTCTTTTCCACGATCAGGACCTTGAGACCGGCCTTGGCAAGGTAGCATCCGGTGGTCAGCCCATTGTGGCCCGCCCCGGCTATGATGGCATCGTATCTGTCCTGCGCGCCCATTTCGTCTCCTGTCCTTGTCCCCTGATCCTAGGGGGGCGAAGGGCCCGCGTAAAGTTTCTTTGAGCGGTCAAACAAAAAATTGGAAATGACAGGGGCCGGACACTATGAGAAGAAGGGGTAATCGTGTAGCAGGAATGCAGGAGGAATACCGCGCCTTGGTCACAACCGATCTTTCACAACCCCGCCTGCGCAAAGAGCGCAAGGGCAACGCTGACAAGCGGCGGCGGCAGGTTCTGGATGCGGCCTACCGGTCGATCATGACCCATGGGCTGTCCCGAACGACCCTGGCCACGATCGCTGCAGAGGCGGGTTTGTCTCAGGGCGTCGCGGTCTTTTATTTCAAGTCCAAGTCCGGCGTACTGACTGAGGCTTTGCGCGATCTATACGAGGTCTACACCGCCCACTGGCGCGAAGCGCTGGCGGCATCGGGAGACGATCCCGTCGCCCAACTTCATGCAATCGTCACGGCAGATTTTGATCCAAAGGTCTGTAACCCGCAGGTCCTGTCGGTCTGGTTCGCTTTCTGGGGGGAACAAAGCTTTATCCCCTCCTACACCGAGATAACGCAGGACTACGCCGCCCACCGCACGGCCGCGATTAACGACATCTGCCGCCGGTTGATACCGGAGAGCCGGGAAAAGGCGGAAGATATCGCCCTTTGGGTCGACACATTTACCGATGGCCTTTGGCAAAATCTGCACCTGTCGCCAGATACCATTTCCCGCGAGGCATCCCGCGATGCGACGCTGCGCCTTCTGGCGGCTCTGCTGCCAGAGCACAGCGAACGGCTGCTGCCCAAGCCCTGAGCCTTATACCAAACAAGCGCCATCCCGATTGGCGTTTCGATGTTCCTGCATAGGAACGTCAGTCTCGCCAGACTTACGAATTGGAGCGGGCGATGAGATTCGAACTCACGACCCTAACCTTGGCAAGGTTATGCTCTACCCCTGAGCTACGCCCGCACTCCGTTTCGTGTCGCTCAGATATAAAGAGACGCGCCGGGCCGCAAGGGGAAAAATTGCGGGGCTGGCGGTTTTTGTGGGCGTCGACTTTATTGGATTGTTAACCTTGGCAGGCTTCAGTGTGGCCATGACAATGATCGTGCCACCTCATGCTGTCCTGTCGCCCGCCCGGGCGCAATGGTGCGCAGAAATCTTTGCGGCAAAGGCGGCGCCCAAAGGGGGCATTGTCCGACGGGCTGTCCGCGATGTGGAGCGAGAGATCGGGCGGGAGGTTCTACTACGCGAGGTTCGGCGTCGCGGTTTTCATCTGATCGAGACGGGTGGACAGTTCATCATCGTCTGCAACAGCGGGCTGTTTCGGGTCTTGTGTTAAGGGGCTCCAAAATCTTCGCGAAGATTTTGGAGCCTCTTTGTCTGATATCAAAAAGTCTTCGCGAAGACTTTTTGCTAAGCCTCAACTTCAAGCAAAAGATCCTTTGCGTCAATCTGCGCCCCTGCGGTGACGTGCACCGCCTTGATCACCCCGTCCCGGTCCGCATGCAGGCCGGTCTCCATCTTCATCGCCTCGATTGTCAGCATCAGGTCGCCGGCCTTGACCGGTTTGCCGGCCTGAACGGCGATGGTGGCGACAACACCGGGCATCGGCGCGCCGATATGGTTGGGATTGCCCAGCTCCGCCTTCGCACGCTTGGCCGTGGTTGCGGCGGCCTTGCGATTGGGCACACGGATCGTGCGCGGTTGGCCGTTGAGTTCGAAGAACACCCGCACTTCGCCATCATCCGTCGTTTCGCCCACGGCTTGCAAGCGGATTTCCAGCGTCTTGCCCGGGTCGATCTCGGCGCTGATCTCTTCGCCGGGTTCCATCCCATAGAAGAAGGTCTTCGTCGGCAGGGTCCGCACTGGGCCGTAAGTCTCGTGGCGGTTCGCATAGTCAGTAAAGACCTTGGGATACATCAGGTATCCGTTGAGGTCCTCGTCGTCGATGCTCTTGCCTCCAAGGTCTTGCGACAGTTTGGTCCGCACCGCTTCCATATCCACCGGGGGCAGGCTCTTGCCCGGCCGCTCTGTGATCGGGGTTTCGCCCTTGAGGATCTTTTTCTGAATCGCTTCGGGCCAGCCACCAGGCGGTTGGCCGAGGCTTCCTTTCATCATGTCGACCACGCTGTCGGGAAAGACAACGTCCACGGCCGGGTCCTCGACCTGGGCGCGGGTCAGATTCTGGCTGACCATCATCAGGGCCATGTCGCCGACCACCTTGGACGAAGGCGTCACCTTCACGATATCCCCGAACATCTGGTTCACATCGGCATAGGTCTGGGCGACCTCATGCCAGCGTTCTTCCAGCCCTAGGCTGCGGGCCTGGGCCTTGAGGTTGGTGAACTGGCCGCCGGGCATCTCGTGCAGGTAAACCTCGGATGCCGGGGCCTGAAGCCCGCTTTCAAAGGCAGCGTAATGCGCCCGCACCTGCTCCCAATAGTTCGAGATTTCGCGGATGGTGGCGATGTCGAGGCCGGTATCCCGCTCGGTCCGGGCCAATGCCTCGACGATCGAGCCAAGGGTTGGCTGAGAGGTATTGCCCGACAGGGCGTCCATCGCGGCATCCACCGCATCCACCCCGGCGGCCGATGAAGCCATGATCGTCGCAATCGCCCCACCTGCGGTGTCGTGGGTGTGGAAGTGGATCGGCAGGGCCACTTCGGACTTCAGCGCGGCAAAAAGCTGTGCCGCGGCGGCAGGCTTCATCAGCCCGGCCATGTCCTTGACGCCTAGGACATGTGCGCCTGCCTTATCAAGCTCTTTGGCCATACCGACATAATACTTCAGATCGTACTTGGCGCGGGCGGGGTCCAGAAGGTCGCCGGTGTAGCAGATCGTCCCTTCGCAGACCTTGCCCGCCTCGACGACAGCATCCATCGCGACCCGCATGTTTTCGACCCAGTTGAGCGAATCGAACACCCGGAACACATCGACGCCCGACCCGGCCGCCTGCTTGACGAAGCCCTGGACAACATTGTCGGGATAGTTGGTGTAGCCCACACCGTTCGAGGCGCGCAGCAGCATCTGGGTCATGATATTTGGCATGGCTTCGCGGATGTCGCGCAGCCGCTGCCAGGGGCATTCCTGCAAGAACCGGTAGGCCACGTCAAAGGTCGCCCCACCCCAGCATTCTACCGACAAAAGGCCGGTCATCTTGGCGGCATAGGTGGGCGCGACCCGGATCATGTCGATCGACCGCATTCTTGTGGCCAAGAGGCTTTGGTGCCCGTCGCGCATGGTCGTGTCGGTCAGCAAAAGCTGCTTTTGCGCCAACATCCAGTCAGCAACTGCCTTTGGCCCTTGGGTGTCGAGGATCTGGCGGGTGCCTGCGGGGGCATCGCCAAGCCGTTGAACCGGCGCCTTGGGGGCTTTGACATCAGCGGGCGGGCGGGGGCGGCCGACAGTCTCGGGGTGACCATTGACCGTGATGTCAGCGACATAGGTCAGGATCTTGGTCGCCCGATCGCGTCGGGTCTTGAAGTCAAAAAGCTCGGGCGTCTCGTCGATGAACTTGGTGCTGTATTCGTTGCTCAGGAATGTCGGATGCTTGAGCAGGTTTTCCACGAAGGCGATGTTGGTGGACACACCTCTGATACGGAACTCGCGCAGGGCGCGGTCCATGCGGGCGATGGCCATTTCCGGGGTCGGGGCCCGGGCCGTCACCTTGGTCAGGAGCGAGTCGTAAAAGCGGGTGATCACCGCCCCGGAATAGGCGGTTCCGCCGTCCAGACGAATGCCCGGCCCGGTGGCCGAGCGGTACATCTGGATGCGGCCATAGTCGGGGATGAAGTTGTTCAGCGGATCCTCGGTCGTGACCCGGCATTGCAGGGCATGGCCATCTAGTTTGACATCGTATTGCGAGGCGCAGCCAGTGGCCTCGACGATGCTTTTGCCTTCCGCGATCATGATCTGGGCGCGGACGATGTCGATGCCGGTGACCTCTTCGGTCACCGTATGCTCGACCTGCACGCGGGGGTTTACCTCGATGAAGTAGAAATTGCCCGAATCCATATCCATCAGGAACTCGACCGTGCCGGCGCATTCATAGCCCACATGGGCGCAGATCTTTTTGCCTAGGTTGCACAGCTGTTCGCGCTGGGTGCCTGACAGATAGGGGGCAGGGGCGCGTTCGACGACCTTCTGGTTGCGCCGCTGAACCGAGCAGTCCCGTTCCCAAAGGTGGTAGATATTACCCTGCTTGTCGCCCAGGATCTGCACCTCGACGTGGCGGGCACGGGTGATCATCTTTTCAAGATAACCTTCGCCGTTGCCAAAGGCGGCCTCGGCCTCACGCCGACCCTCCAGCACCTTTTCTTCAAGCTCGGAGGGCTTGAGGACCGGGCGCATGCCCCGTCCACCACCACCCCATGACGCCTTGAGCATCAGCGGATAGCCGACCTGGGCCGCCTGTTTGGCGACCAACTTCATATCGTCACCCAGAACGTCCGTTGCCGGGATGACAGGAACGCCTGCCGCTATTGCCACCTGACGGGCAGACGCCTTGTCACCCAACTGGCGCATCGTTTCGGCCTTGGGGCCGATAAAGGTGATCCCGGCCTCGGTGCAGGCATCAACGAAGTCGGGGTTTTCGGACAAAAGCCCATATCCGGGGTGGATGGCATCCGCCCCCGACATCTTGGCCACGCGAATGATCTCGGGGATCGAAAGGTAGGCGGCAACGGGGCCAAGGCCCTCGCCAATCCTGTAGGCCTCGTCCGCCTTGAAGCGATGCAGCCCCAGTTTGTCCTCTTCGGCAAAGACGGCGACGGTCTTCTTGCCCATCTCATTGGCCGCCCGCATGATCCGGATTGCGATTTCGCCACGATTGGCAACGAGGATTTTCTTGAACTCTGCCATGTGCGCCTCTCTACTTTGCAGTTGCAGCAATTTGTAGGAAGTTTCTGTCAAGCCTACAACGGGCAATCTGACGATGGCAGACTGACGCAGACGGCGGGGTGGCGGTGCCGAACCCTCTCAGACGATCCGTTTGGCCAACTCGTCCAGTCGGGTCGTCCCGATCTGGTGCATGTTTGAGATCATGTCCGCCTCAAGAATGCTGGCGACATGGCCCGGCCCTTCGGCCCCCAAGGCGCCAAGCCCATAGTGAAACGGCCGGCCCAGCATGACGAAATCGGCCCCAAGGGCGATCAGCCGCAGGATGTCGAGGCCGCCTTCAACCCCGCTGTCCGCGATCAAGGGCAGGCGGGTTGCGGCCCGGATCGTGGGCAGGACCTGTGCCGGGGCAGGGGCCGCCTCTGACTGCCGGCCTGCGTGGTTGGAGACCCAGATGGCGTCGACGCCTTCGGCTTCAAGCTTGGGCGCATCGGTCGGGTCAAGCACCCCCTTGACCACCATCGGACCGTCCCAGGCCTCGCGGATCCAGCGCAGGTACTCCCAGTCGGGGGAGGTGCGCAAAAGGTAGCCCACATGCGCCGTCGAGGGTAGCGAGGTCCGCGACAAGGCCGCGTCTGCATAACTGTCGATCAGGCGCATCCGGGGCATCCCCAGTTGCGCCGTTCCCATCGCCCAGGCCGGGCAGCGGGCGACCTGCAACGCCAGACGCGGCGACAGGCGTGGCGGCTGGGTCAGCCCACCCCGGGTCTGCCGTTCGCGGCGCGAGGGGGCGGGGACATCGACGGTCAGGATCAGCGTCTTGAACCCTGCATCGCGCACCCGTTTGAGCATGTCGGCCCGGATATCGGGGTCGCGGGGGGGATAAAGCTGAAACCAGCCCTGACCGCCTGCAAGGGGGCCGATATCCTCGGGCAATTGGGTGGCGACGCTGGACAGCCCGTATGGCACGCCGCGCTTGGCGGCAAAGCGGGCCAGATGACGCTCTGCATCCGGCCAGATCAGGCCGGACATTCCGATTGGCGCGACCCCAAAGGGCACCGGGTACTCCTGTCCCATCAAAGTGGTCGAGAGGTCCGGCGAAATCTCACCATGCAGGATTGAGGGTCTGAGGAGGACCGCATCAAGGGCGGCGCGGTTGCGCCGGGCCGTCGCCTCGGACCCTGTGGCGCTGTCCAGATACTCCCACACGAAATGCGGAATCCGCCGGCGAGCGCGGGACTTGAGGTCGGACAGGGCGGGATATTTGGCATGCAGGCTCATGCGGCAGACCCTAGCGGCGGTCTTTGGGACTGGAAAGGGGCACAACGGTGCGAACAGAAGGCGAACAAGGCTTTTCCTATCGGCCAAGGCGGTCTAGATTGAGGGAATGAGCAGTTATTCCGAAGAAGAGGCCTTCGCGGCCGCCGCCGCCCCCCGTCCGTCCTTGTCGGCGCAGGCCATGGCGTCCCGGCCGACACCCTATCTTGACGGGTTGAACGCAGCCCAGCGGGCGGCGGTTGAGGCGTTGGATGGCCCCGTCCTGATGCTGGCAGGCGCAGGCACTGGCAAGACGCGGGCCCTGACCGCCCGGATTGCCCACCTTCTCAACACCGGAAAGGCCCGCCCGAACGAGATTCTGGCCGTGACCTTTACCAACAAGGCCGCCCGCGAGATGAAGCTGCGGATCGGGCGGTTGCTGGGGGAAACGGTGGAAGGGATGCCATGGCTTGGCACCTTTCACGCCATCGGGGTCAAGCTGTTGCGCCGTCACGCCGAACTGGCGGGGCTGAAGTCAAACTTTACCATCCTGGACACCGACGATCAGGTTCGCCTGCTCAAGCAATTGATCCTGGCCGAAGGCATCGATGAAAAGCGGTGGCCCGCCCGGATGCTGGCAGGCATCATCGACGGCTGGAAGAACCGGGCCCTGACCCCGGATGCCGTCCCCGTGGCCGACAGCGGGGCGTTCGACCACAAGGGTGTCGATCTTTATGCCGCCTATCAAAGCCGGTTGCGCGACCTGAACGCTACTGACTTTGGCGATCTGTTGCTCCACGTCGTGACGATCTTTCAAAAGCACGAGGACGTGCTGGCCCAGTACCGGCGCTTCTTCCGCTATATCCTTGTCGATGAGTATCAGGACACCAACGTCTGCCAATACCTTTGGCTGCGTCTGCTGGCGGGCGGGCACAAGAATATCTGCTGCGTCGGCGACGACGATCAGTCGATCTATGGCTGGCGCGGGGCAGAGGTCGGCAACATCCTGCGTTTTGAAAAGGACTTCCCCGGGGCCGAAGTGATCCGGCTTGAGCAGAACTACCGCTCGACCGCCCATATCCTTGCCGCTGCCAGTGGGGTTATTGCCGCCAACAAGGGGCGGCTGGGAAAGACCCTCTTTACCGACGGCGAGGATGGCGAAAAGGTTCGGCTGATCGGGCATTGGGACGGCGAGGAAGAGGCCCGCTGGATCGGCGACGAGGTTGAGGCGATGCAACGTGGCACCCGCCAGATGGACCCGATGGGGCTGGACAGCATGGCGATTCTTGTCCGCGCCTCGCACCAGATGCGCGCCTTTGAGGACCGGTTTCTGACCATCGGTCTGCCCTACCGGGTGATCGGGGGGCCGCGGTTTTACGAACGGCTCGAAATCCGCGACGCGATGGCCTACTTCCGGCTTGCCGTGTCGCCCGACGATGATCTGGCGTTCGAGCGGATCGTGAACACGCCCAAGCGGGGGCTTGGTGACAAGGCGGTGCAGACCATTCAGCGCACGGCGCGGGCCAATGGGGTCAGCCTTGTCGAAGGCGCGCGGCTGGTGGTGCAGGCCCGGCTTTTGGGCGGTAAGGGGCTGGCAGAGCTGACCCGGTTGGTCGAGGGCCTTGGCCGCTGGCACGATCAGGTGCGGGCCGAGGCCGACACCCATATGGAACTTGCCGAGATGATCCTGGACGGGTCCGGCTATACCGGCATGTGGCAACAGGACAAAACGCCCGAGGCGCCGGGCCGGCTTGAGAACCTCAAGGAACTGGTCAAGGCCCTTGAGCAGTTCGAGAACCTGCAAGGCTTTCTCGAGCATGTGTCGCTGATCATGGATAACGAGACCGAAGAGCAAGGCGAAAAGGTCAGTATAATGACCCTTCACGCGGCCAAGGGGCTTGAGTTTCCGGTGGTCTTTTTGCCCGGTTGGGAGGATGGGCTGTTCCCCTCGCAACGGTCGATGGACGAAAGCGGGCTCAAGGGGCTCGAGGAAGAGCGGCGTTTGGCCTACGTGGGGATCACACGGGCCGAACAGGTCTGCACGATTTCCTTTGCCGCCAACCGGCGGGTCTATGGCCAGTGGCAATCTGCGCTGCCGTCGCGGTTCATCGATGAATTGCCGGTGGACCATGTGGATGTGCTAACCCCACCGGGCCTTTATGGCGGCGGATACGGGGCAGCAGGCATGGCGGCGCAGGCCTCGCCCCAGATGCAGGGTATGGACCGGTCCGATCTGCACCAGAAGGCGGCCAACGCGGATGTTTATAACTCACCGGGGTGGAAGCGGTTGCAATCCCGCAGTCAGCAACGCGGGATGAGTCAGCCGTCAGAGGCGCGCCATGTCACCATTGATCTGGAGGCCGTGTCCGCCTTTACGGCTGGCGACAGGGTGTTCCATCAGAAGTTCGGCTACGGCTGGGTGACGGCCATTGAAGGCGACAAGCTGGATATCGCGTTTGAAAAGGCTGGCGAGAAAAAGGTTGTGGCGCGGTTTGTCGTCTCGGCCGATGCGGCGGATGACGTGCCGTTTTAGGTAAGGTGGGTCTTGACCCACCTTACGGAAAAACACCGCCCGGACGTCTTGTCGTCTGTAAAGTGGGTCATGACCCACCTTACCCAAAAAGAATTGGCCAAAGCGTCAGCACCAGAAGGATCGCCATCGTCCAGTTGAACGCCGTCAGCCGGCCCGGATTGGTCAGCAGTCGCCGCAGCTGAGTGCCCATCCCTGCCCAGAGCGTGATCGACGGCAGGTTGGTCAAGGCAAAGACCCCGGCCACAAAGAGAGCACTATAAAGAACGCCGCCGTCGGGTCGGTAGGCGGTCACGGCTGTGACAGCCATGTACCAGGCCTTGGGGTTGACCCATTGAAAGGCCGCGGCTTGCAGAAAGGTAAAGGGCTGGCCCGCGACCTCCTTTTGGGAGGGCGGGGCGGCATTCGCGATCTTCCACGCAAGGTACAACAGGTACAGAACGCTCAGCACCTGCATGAGCTGTTGGGCAAGGGGGTAGGTCACGAACACCTGGCCGAGGCCCAGACCGACCATCGTCACCATGAAAGCATGGCCGATCGAGATGCCAAACATATGGGGCAGGGTCCGCCGCAGGCCAAAGTTCGCCCCTGATGCCAGCAGCATCAGGTTGTTGGGCCCCGGAGTGACCGAGGACACAAACGCAAAGCCTATCAGAGCAAGAAGAAGATCGAGTGTCATGGCGGCATGATCTACGCCGCAAGTCGGGGCGCGCCAAGTCGCATAATAGCAAAAAAAACGACGACGCCCGGGAGGAGGTGGGCGCCGCCGTTCCTTTTTTCGACCGCTCCCCAGGGAGGAGGTTGGAGACCGGTCTTCACAGCACATGATCGGGGTCTCTGGGAGGAGAAAGACCGCTCATGTTTCCCGGCAATGACCCGTCCCCAGGGAGGAGGAGAGGGTTGGGGCCCTGCCGGGCTGGTATTCCCACAACGGTCCCCAGGGAGGAGGAGAGAGAACCGTTGCGTCTGTCACGACCCACCCAGGGAGGAGGAAGGGCGGCCGCGATCTTGTGCGAGGCAGCGGCGGCATCAGGGAGGAGGAGAGATGCCGCCGCGCCTTCGTATCGGTCCCTCAGGGAGGAGGAGGAGAGACCGAATTCTTCTAACCTTGCAAAGCGGCGACATCAGGGAGGAGGAGAGATGTCGCCGCCTTGTTGCTGGGAGCCTCAATGGGAGGAGAAAGGCACCCTGCTATGTCCGACTGCGCCCCAGGGAGGAGGAAGGAGCACGTCGGAAACTAACTATTTCGCTCCGTTCGCTGCGTTGCGTGCAATCTCACCGATCTCGGTGCGGTGGATCCCCAGATCCGCCAGGTCACGGTCGCTCAGGCAGGAGAGTTCCGATACGGTTGTCCGGAACACCTGGTACTTCGTATAGCGGTCGGCCATTGCGGCCCGGACCATCGAGAAGCGCTCACCCAAAGTAGCAGTGAGGCTGCGTGTGTCTGTTGCAAATGCCATTGCGTGCATCCAATCTTCTGATACGCGATCCCAACTGGACCGCCAATTTTTGTTCCCAGCCCTTAGCGGACCGAACTGCTCACACACCACCGTGTGCTGTTGGTAGTCAAATTAGGCTAATGCTGCGGATGCACAATGGGGCGAAACGGCAATGCTGCTATGCAGCAATTGCATAAGTGTTTATGACCTAGTTTCGGGCGCTTCGACTGTTCTTTAGGCGCTAACAGAACGATGGGTTGCGCTTTTCGCCACAGATCGCGACTTTGCCGCTGACTCGGGCAATCTGCGGACCCGCGAGTGTAACAGGAGCAACACATATGGCCATAAATCGTGAAACCGTGATCTCTGCGCTATCCCGCCTGCAACTGCCTTCAGGCGGTGATCTGGTGTCGCGCGACATGATCCGGGCCCTTGTGATCGATGGCGCGTCGGTCAGATTCGTCATCGAGGCCCCGACCCCGGAAGAGGCTCGCGGGATGGAAATGCTTCGCCAGGCGGCCGAGGCCTCGGTTGCAGCCCTTCCGGGGGTGACGTCTGTATCGGCATTGCTGACGGCGCATGGACCCTCTGGGGGGCAGGCCGCCAAGCCTGCCGCACCGACGGGGCCAGGAGGCGAGCCGCCCTCGTTGAAGATAGGCCGCCATCCGACACCTCAGGCAGGTCCAGCCCGCGTTGCGGGCGTTGATCGCATTCTGGCGGTGGGATCGGGCAAGGGCGGCGTCGGCAAATCCACCGTTGCCTCCAACCTTGCGGTCGCACTGGCGCGGCAAGGCCGCAAGGTCGGCCTTCTCGATGCCGATATATATGGCCCCAGCCAGCCTCGGATGATGGGCGTATCTGACCGGCCCAAGTCACCGGACGGCAAGACGATCATTCCGCTGCACGCCCATGGCGTCACCATGATGTCGATCGGGCTGATGATGGATCCCGACAAGGCCATCGTCTGGCGGGGGCCGATGCTTATGGGCGCATTGCAACAGATGCTTGGGCAGGTTGAATGGGGCAAGCTTGATGTTCTGATCGTCGATCTGCCGCCCGGAACCGGTGATGTCCAGCTGACGCTTTGCCAAAAGACCCATCTGACCGGGGCCATCGTTGTCTCAACCCCGCAGGACGTCGCCCTTATAGATGCCCGCAAGGCCATCGACATGTTCAACACCCTGCACACCCCGGTGTTGGGCCTGATCGAGAACATGTCTTTATATATATGCCCCAACTGCGGGCACGAGGCGCACATCTTTGGCCATGGCGGGGTCAAAGCCGAGGCGGACAAGATGGGCGTGCCGTTCCTCGGAGCCTTGCCAATTGACCTTGATACCCGGCTGGCTGGCGACGCGGGGACCCCCGTTGCCGCGGGCGAGGGGGCGATGGCCTCGGCCTACGCGCAGATCGCAAAGGGCCTGATCGCTGGCGGGATCGCCTGACGGGATCGCCCTGCGGGCGTTCCAACGGGATTTCATGGGAACGGTGATGCAGCCCCGGTTCCAATGGAACGGAACCGGGGCGGCCTGACCTGAGATTCTGAAGCAAACTGGTGAAAAAGGCCGAGTCAGGCTGGGATTTTGCCGGGAAAACCTGGGACTGGATCGGGTCCGCGCTGGGATTGCCTGGGTTTTGGGGGCTCGGACTGCTTAGCGCCGCTAGGAGGACTTAGCGATTTTCAGCAGGACCGCGGGGCGACCTCTGGGGTCTTCCCCCCAAAAAATACTACATATTGATCGAAATTGTCTAATAATCACCATCTGGTGCGTCAAGCGTTGAGTTTCGCAGTGGGAATTTCTGGTCAAATACCGTGGCAAACCGGCACTTCCCATAAATTCCCGTTGCGACCCAGCATTTCCCATGTCAGTAATTGGTTCAAGGAAAGTCGGGTCGACACTCAAGGGGCAACAAAAAAAGAACCCCACGGTAGACGAGGCAGTTTCATACAGGCAGCCCTTCTTTTCTTACAACGAGATCCGGCGCGCGAGCAAGCAGACATCCCCCCAGGTGGCGCGCGCAGTCGGACATCCCGGAAACGGGAAGATGGCGGCGGATCAAGCAGTGGCAGCAGCTTGATCCGCCGTTTTAACATCTAGGTTTACACAACTTGGCGGGGGTCGGAAAGGTTTTCGGAGCCCATGCTCCTTAGCTTCACAGGCGAATACCCACAGAAGGTGGACGGAAAAGGGCGTATGTCCATTCCGGCCAGCTTTCGCCGTGTGCTCGAAGCCAACGATCCCGATTGGGCCGAAGGCCTGCCTGCAAAGCTCTATATCAACTACGGTGCGCATCTTAAGCAGAACCTGCGGATCTACTCCGTCAAGGCGATGATGAAGATCGATGCCCAGATCCAGGAGCTGGACGAAGGGTCCGAGCTTCAGATCCTGCTGAACCGCCTTTACCTTGGCCAATCCGAAGAATTGTCGATCGACAAGGACGGCCGCATCGTCATGCCGATCCGGCACCGCGAAAAGCTGGGGATGACCGAAGGTGAAGTGACCTTCATGGGCCTTGGCAACTACTTCGAGGTCTGGAAAGCGGAAACGTATTCCAGCGCGGTCACCACCTCGCTTGATGCCCTGGTCGAGCGTCTGGCGGGCGGAGCCGATCCGCTGTCGCTGATTGCCAAGCAAAAGAAGACCGAAGGAGGGGCATAGGATATGGCCGCCGCTGCCGCGATGCCTGCTGATGCACCCCATATCCCAGTCCTGCTTGGTCCTATTCTTCGGGCCGTGGCGCCGGTTGGTGGCGTCTGGCTTGACGGCACATTCGGTGCGGGTGGCTATACCCGTGGCCTTCTGGATGCTGGCGCAGACAAGGTGATCGGCGTTGACCGTGATCCGCTGGCGTTTCGCCTCGCCGAACCATGGGCTGGCGACTACGGCGACCGTCTGGTTCTGCGCGAAGGCACGTTTTCCAACCTTGATACCCTGGCCGGAGAGCCTTTGGACGGTGTCGTCCTGGATCTTGGGGTGTCGTCCATGCAGATCGACACGCCCGAGCGCGGCTTCTCGTTCCAGAAGGACGGCCCCCTCGATATGCGGATGAGCGGGCAGGGGCTGTCTGCCCATGACATCGTGAACGGCTGGGACGAAGGGCCCATTGCCGACGTCCTCTTTCTATATGGCGAGGAACGTGCCTCGCGCCGCATTGCCCGCGCCATTGTCGCGGCACGCCCGGTCGAGACGACCCTGCAACTGGCCGAGATCGTCGCCCGTTGTCTGCCCCGCCCCAAGCCGGGCCAGAGCCATCCTGCGACCCGCAGCTTTCAAGCGTTGCGTATCGCGGTCAACGACGAATATGGCGAGCTTTATGAAGGGCTTGCCGCCGCCGAACGGGCCCTCAAGCCCGGCGGTTGGCTGGCCGTTGTCACCTTTCATTCGGTCGAGGACCGGATGGTCAAACGGTTCTTTCAGTTGCGCAGCGGCGGGGGCAGCAATGCCAACCGCTATGCCCCTGAAATCGCCGAGGTGAAGGCCGCCTTTACCCTGCCCAGCAAGAAGGCGATCGAGGCTGATGCCGACGAATTGTCCGCCAATCCCCGCTCGCGCTCGGCCAAGCTGCGGGTTGCGCGCCGCACGGATGTCCCGGCCGAAACCATCGGGGCCGCTGATCTGGGAATGCCGATGTTGAGGGGAGGTCGCTGATGCGTGGACTTTTGCATGTCGTGGCGTTTCTGAGCGTTATCGCACTGGCCTTCTGGGCCTATCAGGAAAACTACCACACTCAGGACGCCCTGTCCGAAGTGCGCCAGCTGCACCGGCAGATCGGGGCGGCTCACGCCCGCCTGAATGTTCTGGGCGCCGAATGGGCCTATCTCAATCGCCCCGACCGGCTGCGCGATCTGGCGGACCTGAATTTTGACCGGCTGGGACTGTTGCCCCTGTCGCCTGAGGCGTTTGGCCGGGTCGACGAGGTCGCCTACCCGCTGCGCCCTTTGGGTATCATTACCGATCCGATTGATGTGTCCTCGGACGCTGCCACTGATGAGGAAGCGCTATGAGCTACGCCGCGCTCCGCCGCCCCCTTCGCCCGCTGGCCCGCATCATTCGGGCGCGGGACACAGGCGAGAACCCCGACGAAATCGCCCGAGAGAACCTGCGTCTGCGCCATGAAGAGATGCGTAACAAGGCCCGCGCACGTGCCGAAAGCCGGCTTTTGGTTCTTGGCGTCATGTTCTTTTGCGCGTTTGCCGTGATTGGTGGGCGCATGGGCGTGCTGGCTAATACCGAAGCCGAAGAGCCTCGGGCAACAGCCACCGGCAATCCGATCATCGGGCAGCGGGCCGACATCACCGATCGCAATGGCCGGATCCTTGCCACGAACTTCGAGACCCACGCCCTTTACGCCCAGCCCCGCGAGATGATCGACCCGGTTCATTCCGCCGCCGAACTGGTCCGTATTTTTCCCGAACTGGACGAGGCCCGGCTGGTCCGGGATTTCACCGGCGACCGCCGGTTCCTGTGGATCCGTCGCCAGATCAGTCCCGAACAGATGCAGGCAGTCCATGATATTGGCGACCCTGGCCTTTTGTTCGGCCCGCGTGAAATGCGCCTTTATCCCAACGGTCCCATCGCCGCCCATATCCTTGGTGGTGCCGGCTACGGCCGCGAAGGGGTCGACAGCGCCGAGGTGATTGGCACTGCAGGGGTCGAGCGCTACTTTGACGCCAGGCTGCGCGACCCGGCCAATGAAGGCGTGCCTTTGGCATTGTCCATCGACCTGACCCTGCAGTCGACGATGGAAGAGGTCCTGCAAGGCGGCATGACCCTACTTAACGCCCGTGGCGCAGCGGCCGTCCTAATGGATCTGCACACCGGTGAGATCATGGCCATGGCCTCGCTTCCCGATTTCGACCCCAACAACCGGCCACAGGTCCTGACAAGTGGCGACCAGTCCGACAGCCCGCTATTCAACCGTGCCCTTCAGGGGGTGTATGAGCTTGGGTCGGTCTTCAAGATCTTCACGGTCGCCCAATCGATCGAACTTGGGTTGATCAATGCCGCAACCATGATCGACACCCGCGGTCCCCTTGTCTGGGGACGGTTCCGCATACGCGATTTTCACGACTACGGAGCTCAGCTTAGTGCCACAGACGTGATCGTGAAATCCTCCAACATCGGGACCGCCCGCATCGCGATGGAGATCGGCGCGGATCGGCAGCGCGGTTTCCTTGAGACCCTTGGACTGCTGGAGCCTGTTCCGCTTGAGATGGTGGAGGCTTCGACCGGTGCCCCTCTGCTGCCGACCAACTGGTCCGAAATCTCAACCATGACAATTTCTTACGGGCACGGAATGTCGGCCTCTCCGCTGCATCTGGCGCAGGCCTATGCCTCGCTGTTGAATGGGGGGACGCGGATCGTGCCGACCCTGCTGCGGCAGGACGGCCCCCAGAACGGTGAACGGGTGGTCAGTGAAGAGGTCTCGGCAGCTGCGCGCGACATGCTACGCGCCGTGGTGACACGCGGCACCGCTTCTTTTGCCGAAGTGCCGGGCTATGCGGTCGGTGGCAAGACGGGGACAGCAGACAAGCCACGCCCACAAGGCGGCTACTATGACGACAAGGTCATTGCTACCTTTGCCGGGGTATTTCCGGCAAACGATCCGCGCTACGTCATCGTCGTAACCCTTGATGAGCCGGTCGAGACCAGTGGGTCCGAACCGCGCCGCACCGCCGGTTGGACCGCGGTGCCCGTCGCTGCCGAGATGATCCGGCGTACAGCACCCCTCATGGGGCTGAGACCGCAGGTTGAAGTGGCAACACTAGAAGGTGTAACCCTCACTGCAAACGACGACGATTAAGGGGCTTGTGGGGTAAATCATGGCCAGTGAGACAACGCGAACGCTGGCGGGGCTGGGACTAAGGGCCCAAAGCGGGCGCGAGGCCCGCGTGACCGGGCTTGCCATCGACAGCCGCGACGTCAAAGAAGGCTCGTTGTTTGCGGCACTGCCCGGAACCCAGGTCCACGGTGGTACATTCATTCAATACGCCCTGCGCATGGGAGCGTCGGCCGTCCTGACCGATCCTGAAGGTGCCAGGCTTGCAGCCGACGTGCTTACGGGGTCCGGCGTTGCCCTTGTGGTGACCGAGGACCCCCGTGCGGCATTGGCCCAGGCGGCGGCCCTCTGGTTCGGGGCCCAGCCCGAAACGATGGTGGCCGTCACCGGCACCAACGGCAAAACCTCTGTCGCGGCCTTTGCCCGCCAGATCTGGGAGGCGCTTGGACGTCAGGCCGTCAACCTTGGTACCACCGGGGTAGAGGGGGCCTGGACCCATCCCTTGCGCCACACTACCCCCGATCCCCTGACCCTGCATTCCGCGCTGGCTGAGGCGGCCAAGGCAGGTGTGACCCATGCCGCCATGGAGGCCTCGTCCCACGGTCTGGACCAGCGCAGGCTGGACGGAGTTATGCTGGCTGCGGCAGGCTTTACCAACTTTACCCAAGATCACCTCGACTATCACAAGACCTTCGAGGCGTACTTCGACGCCAAGATGGGGCTGTTCACCCGCGTGCTGGGCGACGATGGCGTGGCCGTCGTGAACATGGACGACCCCCGCGGCCACGAGATCGCGGCCATGGCCCAGGCCCGTGGGCAAGAGGTCATCGGCACTGGCCGGTCCCAGGCCGCCCGTTTGCGGCTGACGGGGCAAAGGTTCGACGCGACGGGGCAGGAGTTGCGGTTTGAATGGCAAGGGCAGGCGCATCTCGTCCGCCTCGACCTGATCGGCGGCTTTCAGGCCCAGAATGTGCTGGTCGCCGCTGGCCTCGTCATTGGCGCGGGCGAAGATCCCGCAGCGGTCTTTGCCGCCCTCAGCCATCTGACGACGGTCCGGGGCCGGATGCAGCTTGCCGCCACCCGGGCCAATGGGGCGTCGGTCTTTGTCGATTACGCCCATACGCCGGATGCGATCGAAACCGCTCTTGCGGCCCTGCGCCCACATGTGATGGGGCGGGTGATCGCCATTATCGGGGCCGGTGGCGACCGGGATCAGGGCAAACGGCCCCTGATGGGTGCCGCCGCCGCCCGCGTCGCCGACATCGTCATCGTGACGGACGACAACCCCCGGTCCGAGGATCCCGGCGTGATCCGGAAATCCGTGATGGAGGGGGCCCTGGCCGAGGGCGATCCGACCCGGATTTCCGAGGTAGGCGACAGGGCCGAGGCCATCCTGCGCGGCGTCGACGCCCTGCAACCGGGTGATGCCCTGCTCATTTGCGGCAAGGGGCACGAAACCGGCCAGACCATCGGGGACACCCTGCTGCCCTTTGACGATGTCGAACAGGCCAGCGTCGCTGTCGCGGCGCTTGAGGGCCGGATATGACCGGGTTCAGTATGACTGGGCCGAGGGTAAGGTGGGTCATGACCCACCTTACGGCAAAGAAGGAGGCCAGCGCATGACCCCCCTTTGGACCAGCACCGAGGCTGCAGCCGCCACAGGTGGCGAGGCAACCACCGACTGGGTCGCAACCGGCGTCTCTATCGACACCCGGACCCTGCAGCCGGGGGACCTGTTCATCGCTCTCAGCGCCGCCCGTGATGGTCATGACTTTGTCGGGCAGGCCCTTGCCCGGGGGGCCGCCGCCGCCCTCGTCACCCATCGGCCCGAGGGGGTCGACCCCTCGGCACCGCTCCTGATCGTGGCGGATGTGCAAGCCGCGCTTGAGGCCTTGGGCAGGGCTGCCCGCGCCCGGACCGGGGCCAAGGTCGTCGCCATCACCGGCTCGGTCGGCAAGACATCGACCAAGGAAATGTTGCGGTCCGCCCTTGCCGCCCAAGGCCGGACCCATGCCGCCGAGGCCAGCTACAACAACCATTGGGGGGTCCCCCTGACCCTCGCCCGGATGCCTGCCGAAACCGACTTTGCCATCCTCGAGATCGGGATGAACCACCCCGGCGAGATTGCGCCCCTGGCCCGCATGGCCGCCCCACATGTGGTAATGATCACGACCATCGCCGCGGCCCACCTTGAGGCATTCGAAAGCCTTGAGGGCATCGCCCATGAAAAGGCCTCCATCTGCGAGGGGCTCGTGCCGGGCGGCGTAGCCGTCGTGAACGGCGATGTCGATCAGGCGGCCATCTTGAAGGCCGCCGGACATGCAGCCGGGGCGCGGATCATTACCTTTGGGCAGGGCACCCCCAACCACCACCGCATTTGGGGCATTCAGGTGGTCGAGGGGGTCACCGTTGGAGCAGCCCGCGCCTGGAGGACGCCCTTCTTGATCAAGGTGGCGACCGAAGGTCGGCACTTTGCAGTCAATGCCCTTGGGGTCATGGCCGTCACCTGGGCACTTGGGGCGGACCGGGTCCATTCACTTTTAGGCCTGTCGGAGTGGTCGCCCCCGCCCGGTCGCGGCACCCGCGAAGAACTGATCATCGACCCCCTTAAGGACGGCGAGACGATCGACCTGATCGACGACGCCTTCAACGCCAATCCCACCTCGCTTGTCGCAGCACTTGAGGTTCTGGCCGGATCGGTGCCCCGGCACGGGGTCGGCCGGGTCAGCAGGGGACGGCGGGTTGCCATCCTTGGCGACATGCTCGAGCTTGGGACGGACGAGGCTGCACTGCATGCCGGGATCGCAGGCAATCCGGCTATGGCGTCGCTCGATATTGTACATTGCGTCGGGCCCCGGATGCGGCACCTGCACGCAGTTCTGCCTGACGGGCAAAGAGGACGCTGGGTGCAAAGCGCCGAGGACCTGGTGGGGCAGGTTGGGCGTCTTGTGGATGCCGGCGACGTCGTCCTCGTCAAGGGATCAAAGGGCAGCCGGGTCAGCCTGGTCGTTGACGCCATCCGCAAATTGGGGCAACGCAACCCCAGCAAGGAACAAGAGGCCTGATCACATGCTGTACTGGTTGACCGCCCTGTCGGACGGAGGGGATTTCTACAACCTCTTTCGCTACATCACCTTCCGCGCGGGCGGAGCCTTCCTGACGGCCCTCGTTTTCGGTTTTGTCTTTGGTCTGCCGCTGATCAACGTGTTGCGGCGGCACCAGGGCAAAGGGCAACCGATCCGGTCGGACGGACCCGAAGGGCATTTCATCAAGGCGGGCACCCCGACCATGGGGGGGCTCCTGATCGTGGGGGCGCTGGTGACTTCGACGCTGCTCTGGGCGCGGCTCGACAACGCCTATGTCTGGATGGTCCTCTTCGTGACGCTGTCCTTTGCCTGCATCGGATTTGCCGATGACTACGCCAAGGTGCGCAAACAGACCACCGCCGGGGTCTCCGGCCGGGTGCGGCTTGTACTTGGGCTGGTGATCGCAGGGCTCGCCGGGTACTGGGCCGCCCAGTATCACCCACCCGAGCTGACCAACCAGCTGGCCTTGCCGATCTTCAAGGACACACTGATCAACCTGGGCATCTTCTTCGTCCCCTTTTCGGTCCTCGTGATCGTGGGTTCTGCAAATGCGGTGAACCTGACCGACGGGCTTGATGGGCTGGCGATCATGCCGGTGATGATGGCGGCGGGCACCTTCGGGGTGATCGCCTACGCCGTGGGTCGGGTCGACTTCACCGAATATCTCGACGTCCACTATGTGCCCGACACGGGCGAACTTCTGATCTTTGCCGCAGGGCTGATCGGCGGCGGGCTTGGGTTCCTTTGGTACAACGCCCCCCCGGCGGCTGTGTTCATGGGCGACACCGGCAGCCTCGCCCTTGGCGGTGCGCTCGGGGCGATCGCGGTGGCCACCAAGCACGAGATCGTTCTGGCGATCGTCGGCGGGCTCTTCGTGGTCGAGGCGCTGTCGGTGATCATCCAGGTCCTTTACTTCAAATCGACCGGCAAGCGGGTCTTCCTCATGGCGCCGATCCATCACCACTACGAAAAGAAGGGCTGGGCAGAGCCTCAGATCGTCATCCGCTTCTGGATCATCAGCCTCATCCTGGCGATGATCGGACTGGCCACGCTCAAGGTGCGCTGACCCTCCCGCATCTGCGGATCACAAATATCCTCGGGGGGGAGCGCGCAGCGCGATAGGGGGGCAGACAGCCCCCCTTTTTTGCGCAATACCGCTGCCGATCAACACAGGGACACCCGGCACGCCGGGCAGGTTCAGCATTGCCAACCGTCGGTGTCGGTCCCTATCGTGGGCCAACCGGATGGAGGTGACGATGGCCCGCAAGATGCGACTGACGCCCGAGCACCTGGCCCTCGTCCCGCCGTTCAGCGGTGAGACGGGTCGTCTGGCCGGACGCAGCGACATACCGACCGAGGCTGAATGGGAGGCGGTGGCCGACAGTCTGCTCGCAAACGCATCAGCGGATGGGCAGATCTGGATCTTTGCCTATGGCTCGCTCATCTGGAACCCCGGGTTCGACTTTGTCGAGGAACGGCTGGGAACGGCGCGGGGCTGGCGCCGCTCCTTCTGCGTGAGTTGGGTGCGCCTTTATCGGGGCACGCCGGAACGGCCCGGGATCATGCTGGGGATCGATAGCGGGGGTGCCTGCCGGGGCGTGATCTTTCGCCTCCCGGTCGAGCGGCGGCGGAAGGAGCTTCTCAAGATCCTGCGCCGGGAAATGCCGATCCGCTGGGACGAGGTCTTTGCCCGCTGGATGACCGTCATGACCGATCAGGGTCCGGTCAAGGCATTGGGGTTTCCCGTCAGCCGCAGTCACAGGGCCTATCTGGCCGATCTGGATGTGGCAACGGTGGTCGAGGCGCTGGCGACGGCTGCCGGTGAACGCGGGTCGATGGCGGAATACCTGCACAACACCGTGCTTCACCTCGCCGAGAGAGGCATCCACGACCGCTATCTGTGGAACATGCAGGACCGTGTCGCCCGGAGGATCGAGCAGGGGCCACCCCATCCGGTCCTGGCCTTGGGATAGTCGACCGAAACGCCCCTGTCGACGGAGGGCCGCGCCGGGGATCTGGTCCCCAAACCGGGTGACAAGGATGCCTGAGCCGGACTGCTGACGCAGCTGACCACGGTCGCTGGGCTCGGGCTGCGGCTGCCGGAGCCTGGTGGCAGCGCTAGTGCTGGCCGCGGACCGCGCCTGGGGCCGGTTGGCCGGCACGGCGGTGAGCCGGGAGTGAAGCGGCCAAAGCGCCCGGGTCCACCCAGAGGCCGTCGGGCTACTGCGCCATGGTCTCATAGGCGAGATATGCGGCCAACATAGCCAGGCCGATAGGTCTGCCAATTACCGGTCGCGCCAGGAGGAGGCCCGTCACCACAAGCGTGGCCGCGATCATGATTGGCAGGTCAAATGCCAAAAACCGGTCGGCAACCGGCACCGGGCGGATCAGGGCAGTTGCCCCAAGAATGCCAAGCACATTGAAGATGTTTGACCCTACGATATTGCCGATGGCGATTTCCGACTGGCGCCGGAAGGCGGCGATGATCGATGTTGCCAGCTCGGGCAGGGAGGTGCCCACCGCCACGATGGTCAGGCCTATAAATGCCTCCGAGACGCCAAAGCTCCGGGCAATCGACACCGACCCGTCGACAAGAAATCGGGCGCCGAGCATCAGCACGGCCAGCCCACCCACAATCCAGAGCGCAGATACCCGCAAGGAAAGAGATGCCGATGGGTCGCTGTCGTCGTCGGGGGCCGCGCCAGACCCTAGGTATGCCCAGAACAAGTATCCCGCCAGGCCCAGGACCAGCAGGGCCCCAGGCAGGCGCCCGATTTCGCCGGTGGCAAAGATCGGAACAAGGGCCACAGCCGCGGTCAGCATGACGGCGGTATCGCGTCGCAGCGTCGTGCCCGAAACGCGAATGGGCCAGACCAGGCTCGTCAGTCCCACGATCAGCAGGATGTTGGTGATGTTCGATGCCACGATATTGCCCACCGCGATGTCGGGCACGCCGCGCAGGGCGGCCTCGATCGACACGAGGAGTTCGGGCGTGGAGGTTCCGAACCCGACGACGGTCAGGCCGATGAGCAAGGGCGGCATCGCCAACCGCCGGGCCATTCCGACACTGCCTCGCACCAGCGCCTCGCCGCCAAGAAACAGGCCGATCAGGCCCGCGACAATCAAGATGTAGTCCAATGGAGCGCCCCTTGCGGGCAGTCGGTCCGCCCCTAGCAGAAATAGGTGTTACCCCCGCCTACCCACAAGGGCCAAGGCGACGAGATTCTTCTTCGGGGCCTGCCTGGCTTAGGGCCGAAGATCGACGACACCCGGGCCTGACACTTTCACGTGGAGCGCCGCAAGCGCCCGGAGGATGGCCTGCGCGGGCAGACCAGCCGCGTTCGCCTGCTTTCGCCCCGGCCCAAGCAGGTGGCACCGCGTAGCCTACTGGCCCCTCCTTGCAGTGGCCCGGGGGAAGGGCTGCCCTTGCAGACTGGGGCAGGGCCGTGAATATGGTCCCCAAAAGGGGAATGCGGATGATTCCAGTTCAAGGATACGAGGGTCGCACCGTCGCCGTCCTGGGCCTTGGCCGCTCGGGCAGGGCGACGGCACTTGCGTTGGCGGCGGGCGGTGCTCGGCCCGTGGTCTGGGACGACGGGCAGACCGGGCGCGATGCGGCTGACGCGCAGGGCTTCGATCTGCGGGACCTGACACGGCCGGGTGCCTTTGATGATGTGGATCTGCTCGTCACTTCTCCCGGGATCCCGCATCTCTATCCCGCTCCGCATCCGGTGATTGCTGCGGCATGGGCGGCGGGTGTGCCGGTGGACAACGACATAGGGCTCTTCTTCCGGTCGTTTGCCACTGGCGAATGGGACGGGTTTGACAGCATGCCCCGGGTGGTGGCGATCACCGGGTCGAACGGCAAATCGACGACATCAGCACTGACCCACCATATCCTGGCCGAATGTGGACGACCTGCACAGCTGGCCGGCAACATCGGGCGCGGGGTGCTCGACCTTGATCCTGCCCGCGACGGTGAGGTGGTGGTGCTGGAGCTGTCCAGCTACCAGACCGACCTCGCCCGGGCGTTGACGCCGGATGTGGGCGTCTTTACCAACCTCTCCCCCGACCACCTCGACCGCCATGGCGGCCCGGGCGGGTATTTCGCGGCCAAGCGTCGGCTTTTTGCCGAAGGCGGGCCGGATCGCGCGATCATCGGGGTGGACGAGGCCGAAGGGCAGTATCTGGCCAATCAACTGGCCGAAGGTCGGTCGGATGACCGGGTGATCCGGGTGTCGGTTAATCGCAAGTTGGCAGGTGAGGGATGGGCTGTCTTTGCCCGCAAGGGCTTTCTGACCGAATGGCGCAAGGGGCGGCAGGTGGCGGCCATTGATCTGCGCGGGGTGGCGGGACTGCCCGGATCGCACAACCACCAGAATGCTTGTGCTGCCTATGCGGTTGCCCGCACGCTGGGCCTGTCACCCAAGGCCATCGAGGCCGCCCTGCACAGCTATCCGGGCCTGCCGCACCGCAGCCAGCGGATCGCGGAAGCCGACGGGGTCGCCTACGTCAACGACTCCAAGGCCACCAACGTCGATGCGGCGGCCAAGGCGCTTGCCGCCTTTCCGCGCATCCGCTGGATCTGCGGGGGGCTTGAGAAAGACGGCGGTCTGGGCGGGCTGTCCGGCGCGATGGGATCGGTCGCAAAGGCCTATGTCATAGGGCGCGAGGCCGAGGGCTTTGCCCGCCAGTTGCAGGGCCAATTGATGGGGATTGAGGCAGAGGTCTGCACCACAATGGCGCGGGCGGTCGAACGGGCGATGGGCGAGGCAGAGCCGGGCGATACTGTCCTTCTTGCTCCGGCGGCGGCCAGCTTTGACCAATACGACAACTTTGAAAAGCGCGGCGAGGACTTCGTGGCAGAGGTCATGGGGCGGCTGAACCGGGGCTAGCCGGACCCTTTCGTAAGGTGGGTCATGACCCACCTTACCTTTGGCGCAGCGCCACGCCCGCGGCATGGGCCGAGGCCCAGGCCCATTGGAAGTTGTAGCCGCCCAGCCAGCCCGTCACATCGACCGCCTCGCCAATGGCAAATAGCCCCGGCACGGATTTCGCCTCGAGCGTCTTTCCCGACAGGGCGTCGGTGTCGATGCCCCCAAGGGTCACTTCTGCCGTGCGGTACCCTTCGGTGCCGCCCGGCGTCAGGGTCCAGCTGTGCAGCGCCCCGGCAATGTCGCGCAGGCGCGCGTCGCTTTGATCCGCAAGGTTGCCTTTCAGGCCAAGAGATGGCGTCAGGTCGTCGACCAGTCGGGCGGGTAGCATTTCAGCCATGGCGTTGGTCAGATTGCGCTTGCCCGACTGGCCCCGCCTGTCGCGCAGGGCAGCAAAGGCATCCTGCCCAGGCAACAAATCGACCGTGATCGCCGCGCCCTCATGCCAGTAGGAGGAGGCCTGCAAGACCGCCGGGCCCGACAGGCCGCGGTGGGTGAAAAGCATTGCCTCGGCAAAGCGGGTGCCGCCTGTTGCCACGGTGACTGGCAGGGCGACGCCGGCCAGCGCCTGGAACCGGCCTTCGGGAAAGGTGAAGGGCACAAGAGCGGGCCGCGTGTCGGTGACGGCGAGGCCAAATTGCCGCGCGATGTCATAGGCCAGACCCGTTGCCCCCATTTTGGGGATGGATTTGCCGCCTGTGGCGAGCACCAGGTGGCGGGCCGCGACCTCGACTGTCTTGCCCTCGCGGCTCAGGCCCACGCGGAACCTGCTGCCGTCATGGCGCACCTCGCCCACCTCGGTCCTAAGCCAGAGGTCCGCCCCCGCGCGGGTCATCTCGGCGCGCAGCATCGCGACAATCTGGGTGGCAGATCCATCGCAAAAGAGCTGGCCAAGGGTCTTTTCGTGCCAGGCAATCCCATGCTTTTCGATCAGAGCCAGAAAGTCCCAAGGGGTATAGCGCCCAAGGGCGGATTTGCAGAAATGCGGGTTGGCGCTCAGGAAATTGGCGTGGGTGGTGCCGAGGTTGGTAAAGTTGCAGCGCCCGCCGCCTGAAATCCGGATTTTCTCACCCGGGGCCTCTGCATGGTCGATCACCAGCGTGCCCGGACCCGCCTGCGCGGCGCAGAACATACCGGCGGCGCCGCCGCCAAGAATGAGTGTGTCGATCTCCATGACCAGCGAGGTGCCCTCTTTGGGCGGTTTTGACAAGGCCCGTGGCCGGGTCAGTTGACGGTCCAGTGGCCGATGCCGTTGACGGTGCCGTTGACCGTGCAGTTGACGGTGCCGTTGACCGTGCAGTTGCATGTCCAATGACTGGGGGCAACGGGG
>CALFSV010000065.1 GCA_937916485.1 uncultured Paracoccaceae bacterium
GGATAGGCTTCATCGGGTCGTCATCTGCAAAGAACGGGGTGACGATCATGTGATAGGGCGTCCCCTGAAGCCCCCCGGCAATCGACGAGATGAGCCTGGCGGTATGGTTCATCATGTCATGTTCGGTGGACAACACCAGGCTGATCACATTGGTCCGACCCGTGCGCAAACGCACGCCGGCCCGGTTCGGGACATATCCGATCTCCGCCGCTATTCTGCGCACCAGAGCCTTGGTATTGCTGCCAATATCGGGGGCGTCGTTCAGGGCGCGGCTGACAGTCGGCACGGCCAGCCCGCTGAGCTGCGAGATGGTCTTTAACGTTGGCTTGCCCGTCGATTCCCGGGTTGCCACGTCGGGCGCAGGTTTCATTGAACCCCTGTCCACTTGTCCCCCTTCGCCCTGAATTCACAGGATTTTATTACATCTTCCACGCACTTCCACACCGTTGTTCTACGTAGTTTCAGGGCGCCCGAGGCCGCTATGTGATGGCGGCAATGATAGCGCCAACAATAATTCTTGCCAGCGCAAACTAAATCGATATAGAAATTTCTACAACGATTTAGAACAGGGAGGAAGAATCGTGAAACTTACAACCAAGTTGCTCGCAGCCACCGCGATCGTTTCGGCCGGTGCCGCTGGTGCGACAGAACTGGAAGTCATGCATTGGTGGACGTCAGGCGGCGAGGCTGCTGCCGTTTCCAAGTTTGCCGAGGCGTGGGACGCTACCGGCAACACTTGGGTTGACGGCGCGATTGCCGGTGGCGGCGACACCGCTCGCCCGATCATGGTCTCGCGCATCCTGGGTGGCGATCCGCCGGCCGCGTTCCAGTTCAACCACGGCCGTCAGGCCGAGGAACTGGTCGAGGCGGGCCTGATCCTCGACATCACCGACGTGTCCGAGGCCGAAGGCTGGGCCGACATCATCACGCCTTCCTCTCTGCTTGACAGCTGCACCTATGACGGCCGCGTTTTCTGTGTGCCGGTCAACATTCACTCCTGGCAGTGGATGTGGCTTTCGAACGGTGCCTACGCAGCGGCAGGCGTGCCCGTTCCGACCAACTGGGGTGAGTTCGTTTCCACGGCGCCAGCCCTACGCGAAGCCGGTATCGTCCCGCTCGCCATGGGTGGTCAGTCCTGGCAGCAGAACGGCGCTTTTGGCGTGATGGCGCTCGCGCTTGCCGGCAAGGAAGCCTGGCTGGCGGTCAATCAGGACAAGAACGCCGAAGTGGTGATGGGTCCGGAATATGCCCGCGTGTTCGAAGCTTTTGGCGCGGCTCGCGATCTGTCCACCGGCCTGAACGTCCAGGACTGGAATCAGGCTACCGCCGCTGTCATCGACGGGTCGGCGGGTGCGCAGATCATGGGTGACTGGGCACAGGGCGAATTCGCCGTTGCCGGTTCCGTGGCAGGCACCGACTATTCCTGCCTGCCGGGTCTGGGTGAGGTTGCCCTGCTCGACACCGGTGGTGATGCGTTCTTCTTCCCTGTCACTGGCGATCCCGAGATCGAGGCTGCTCAGAAAGAGCTTGCCGCGCTCATGCTGTCGCCTGCCGTTCAGGTCTCGTTCAACTCGGCCAAGGGATCGCTTCCCGTTCGTCCCGACGTTGACCTGACCACCGTAAACGAGTGCACGCAGAAGGGCCTCGACCTGCTGGCCGCAGGTTCCACTGTACCTGCAGGCACGCAGCTTCTGTCGCCGGACACGGTAACCCAGCTGAACGACCTGATGACCGAGTTCTGGAGCACGCCGTCGCTGACTGCGGCCGAAGTTCAGCAGCAGTACTCTGACATCATCGCTGACGCAGACTGATCTTCGCATCAGGCTAAGACAATGGGCGGGCCTCCTCCGGGGGCCCGTTCCGTCCCGATGACCGGTCTTGACAACCCCGACCCATGAGGGAGGCTACCCATGGCGCTAGCGGAAGAGGCATCCCGCACAACGACGCGGACGGACGCGGCCCCGGTTCGACGACCGAACAGATGGCTCAAGAACCTGACCGGCAAGGTCGCGATGCTACCAATGATCCTGACAGCCCTCGTCATCTTTCTGGGCGGCACGATCTGGACCATCGTTTATTCTTTTACCGATTCAGGCCTGTTGCCCCGGCTGCGCTGGAATGGACTGGCGCAATACGAGCGTCTCTGGTCCAGCCGCAAATGGCTGGTCTCGATCGAAAACCTCGCCCTTTATGGCGTTCTGTCGGTGATCCTGACGCTGTTCATCGCCTTTACGCTTGCCGCCCTGCTGGACCGCAAGATCCGGTTCGAGGACGCGTTCCGAACCATATTCCTGTATCCCTTTGCCCTGTCGTTCATCGTCACCGGTCTTGTCTGGCAATGGATTCTGAACCCCGAGTTCGGCATCCAGGGCATCGTGCGCGGTATGGGATGGGAAACCTTCAACTTTGATCCGCTCTATAACCCCAATATCGTCATGTACGGCCTGCTGATCGCGGGCCTCTGGCAGGGCACCGGCCTTATCATGTGCATCATGCTGGCCGGCCTGCGTGGCATCGACGAGGACATCTGGAAGGCCGCCCGCGTCGACGGGATCGGCACGGTCAAGACTTATGTCGTGGTCATCATTCCGATGATGCGCCCGGTCTTCGTGACCTCGCTGGTACTGATCGGGGCGGGGATCGTGAAACTTTATGACCTTGTCGTCGCCCAGACCTCGGGCGGGCCAGGGATCTCGTCCGAAGTGCCCGCAAAATACGTCATGAACACGATGTTCGGTGGCCAGAATCTGGGACAGGGCTTTGCGGCGTCGACCATGATGATGGTGATGGTGTTCATCATCCTGATCCCCTGGGCCTACCTTGAATTCGGAGGAAAGAAGCGTGGTTGATATGGCAACAAACGCAGCCTCCGGGTCGGCGCTCAACCCTCGTGGACCCAAGCCCAAAAAAGCCTTTAGCCGGGGGAATATCATTGTCTATGGCACGCTGTTCGTCGTCGCGATCTATTACGCGCTGCCGCTATACGTGATGATCGTGACCTCACTGAAGGGGATGCCCGAAATTCGCATGGGAAACATCTTTTCCCCTCCCATGGAGATCACGTTCCAACCTTGGGTCAAGGCCTGGCAGGAGGCTTGCACCGGCATCAACTGCGACGGCCTTAGCCGGGGGTTCTGGAACTCGGTCCGAATCCTGATCCCGTCGGTCATCATCTCTGTCGCGGTGGCCAGTGTGAACGGCTACGCGCTGTCGATGTGGAAGTTCAAGGGATCGGAGGTGTTCTTTACCATCCTGATGATCGGGGCCTTCATCCCCTATCAGGTCATGCTGTATCCGATCGTGATCATGCTGCGCGAGGCGGGCTTGTACGGATCGCTGACGGGCCTTGTGCTGGTCCATGTGGCGTTCGGGATGCCGATCAATACGCTGTTGTTCCGAAACTACTTCGCCTCGATCCCAGATGAATTGTTCAAGGCAGCGCGGGTCGATGGTGCGGGGTTCTGGTCGATCTTTTTCCGGATCATGCTGCCCATGTCGCTGCCGATCTTTGTCGTGTCCCTGATCATTCAGGTCACCGGCATCTGGAACGACTTCCTGTTTGGCGTGATCTTCACATCGCAGGACCTGTATCCGATGACGGTTCAGCTGAACAACATCGTCAACTCGGTGCAGGGGGTGAAGGAATACAACGTCAATATGGCGGCGACCCTGATCACCGGCCTTGTGCCTCTCATCATCTACTTTGCCTCCGGCAAACTCTTCGTGCGCGGCATCGCTGCTGGCGCGGTCAAAGGCTGATACTCATGGATGCTCAAAATTTCTCGGTCCAGATCAAGGACCTCGACCTCCAGTTCGGTGCGGTCAAGGTGCTGCAAAGCCTGAACCTCGATATCGGCGAGGGCGAATTTCTGGTCCTTCTGGGCTCATCCGGCTGCGGCAAGTCCACCTTGTTGAACTGCATTGCCGGTCTGTTGGAGCCGACTGACGGCCAGATTTTCATCAAAGGCCAGAACGTCACCTGGAAAGAGCCGTCGGAGCGGGGGATCGGAATGGTGTTCCAGTCCTACGCCCTTTACCCGCAGATGACGGTTGAGGGGAACCTGTCCTTCGGCCTCAGGAACGCGAGGGTGCCCAAAGACGAGATTGCCCGCCGGGTCGCCCGTGCGGCCGAGGTCCTCCAGATCGAGCCGTTGTTGAAGCGCAAGCCGGGGGCCCTGTCAGGTGGTCAGCGTCAGCGTGTCGCTATCGGTCGTGCCCTTGTGCGGGACGTGGATGTTTTCCTGTTCGACGAACCCTTGTCGAACCTCGACGCCAAGCTGCGCGCCGACCTTCGGGTCGAACTGAAACGTCTGCACAACTCACTCCAGAATACCATGATCTACGTGACCCACGATCAGGTCGAGGCGATGACCCTCGCCGATCGGATCGCGATCATGAAGGGGGGCAAGATCATGCAGCTTGGCACTCCGGATGAGATCTATAACAAGCCGCAAAACATCTACGTGGCCGATTTCATCGGGTCTCCGTCGATGAACTTCATCGAAGGTCACTTTGCGGCCGGGTCCTTTACCAAGGGCGACTTGCACCTGCCTATGGCGGGCTACCAATTTGCCGCCCCGCAAACCGCCGATCGTCCTGCCACTATCGGCATCCGGCCAGAGCATGTCGTTACCGGAGAGCTGGTTGCCAACGCCCCGGTTCAGGCAGAGGTCAAGGTTGAACTGGTTGAACCCATGGGCTCTGACACGCTGGCATTGGCCAGCCTTGCCGGTCTGCCCTTCCGTATCCGTATGGACGGTCAGGCCCGGGTCCGCTCGGGTGAGGTTCTGCCAATCGGGATTGATCCGTCGCGGGCTTCCCTCTTTGACACCAAGACCGAGGCGCGACTGTGACATCAAACGATGTGCCCTCCGATCTGGTGGGGGCATGGCACCTGAGGGATGCCGAGGGGGAACATGATTGTATCATGCTCCTGCCCGGCGATGTGATCGGCACATTGCATGATGCCGGGCTGATCCCAGATCCCTATTGGGGCCGCAATGAATATGATCTGCGCTGGATCGCCCACCGGGACTGGACGGTCAGCCGAAGGATCACGCTCGACCGGACGGACGTGGACCTTGTCCTGTCGGGCGTTGATTGCGTGGCTACTGTTCGGCTGGGCGGGCAGATCGTCCACGAATCCGCCAATGTCTTTCGCAGCTACCGGATTGATCTGTCCCGATTCGCTGTGGTGGGCGAGCAGGACTTGTCGATCACCCTGCATTCGAGCACGGCCGCTGCTGATGCGCTTCAGGCAGCGCAGCCCTTTTACATTCCCTACCAGCAAGCCAACAGCCCCATCCCTAACGGCAACATGCTGCGCAAGGTCCAGTGCGACTTTGGCTGGGATTGGAACATCGCCCTTGCGCCTATGGGGCTATATGGTGAGGTCCGTATTGAACCGCAGGCCCAGCCGCGTATTGAGGCCCTCGCGATACATCAGGCCCACTCCGACGATGCCGTCGCCCTGACAGTGATAGCCGACATGGCAGATGCCGAAGGCATGGTGGTCACCATCGGCTTCGCCGGGCAAGAGGTGGAAGAGGTGGTGTCGGGGGGCAAAGTCTCGGTCGTCTTCGACATCGACAACCCTGATCTTTGGTGGCCCGCCGGGCTGGGGGACCAGCACCTACACGATCTGACCGTGACCTGCGGCACCGCGACTGCCCACCGGCGGATTGGCTTGCGCAAGATGGAGCTGGTGACGGAAAAGGACGCCGCCGGTCTTGGGTTCAAGTTCCGCGTCAACGGGCATGATACCTTTGCACGGGGCAGCAACTGGATCCCCGCCGAGGCGCTTGCCGGACGGATCACGCCTGAGGCGACGCGCGACCTGCTGCAATCGGCGGTCGATGCCAACATGAACATGATCCGCGTCTGGGGCGGCGGCCGGTACGAGCCGGATTGGTTCTACGACATTTGCGACGAGTTGGGACTGATGGTCTGGCAGGACTTCATGTTCTCATGCAACCTCTACCCCTCTACGCCCGAGTTTCTGGCCGAGGTCGATGCAGAGGTGCGTGAGAACGTCGCCCGGATGCATCACCACGCCTGCCTTGCCGTCTGGTGCGGGGACAACGAACTGGTCGGTGCCCTGACCTGGTTCGAGGAAAGCCGCAAGGACCGGGACCGCTACCTCGTCAACTACGACCGGCTGAACCGCTGCATCGAGGTGGCACTGAAAGAGACCGACCCCGAGGCGATCTGGTGGCCATCCTCACCAACGACTGGCCCGATGAGCTTTGGCGACGCCTGGCACGACGACGGATCGGGTGACATGCATTTCTGGTCGGTCTGGCATGAGGGCCGCGACTTTGATCACTACCGCGATGTGTCGCCCCGGTTCTGTTCCGAATTCGGGTTCCAGTCCTATCCCTCCATGGACGTGATCCGCCGCTTTGCGGACCCCAAGGATTTCAACATCGCGGCCCCTGTCCTGGAAAGCCATCAGAAGAATGCAGGCGGCAACGCCCGGATCGCCGAGACCATGTTCCGATACTTCCGCTGGCCGGAAAAGTTTGAGGATTTCGTTTGGCTTAGCCAGGTGCAGCAAGGTCTGGCGATCAAGACCGCCGTGACCCATTGGCGGGGACTTCGCCCGCATTGCATGGGCGCGTTGATCTGGCAGTTGAACGATACCTGGCCTGTCTGTTCCTGGTCGTCGCTGGATCATGGCGGCGGCTGGAAACTGCTGCACTACATGGCCGAGAATTTCTTTAACCCGGTGACGGTGGTCGCGGTGCCGATGGACGGCCTAATCGTCTTGCGCGGTGTCAATGACGGGCGCGACGCGGTCAGCCTGACGGTTGATGCCTTTGCGGTGAATATGGCTGGGGAAACCCGCCCTCTGGGGTCGGGGGCGGCCAGTGTTGGCGGAACCGCGACCGACCTCATGCGGATCAAGGTGGACGCCTTGCACCCTGACGAAATGCTGGCCTTTGCCTGGTCGGACGCGGCGGGCAACCGCTCGGGCGATCTGTTTGCTCCGCGTCCGCACAAGGCCTACGATCTGCAGCCGCCACAGCTGACACATTCGGTTCAGGCCGAAGGGGATATCTGGCGCATCACCGTCACGACAAAGGCGCTGGCCCATTTCGTCACGCTCGAGGCTGACCAGCCGGGTCGGTTCAGCACCAACGCCTTTGCCCTGTTTCCCGGCCACCCGGCCAGCGTCACCTTTACCCCGCGCGAGGCCGGGCGGACCCCGGCCTTTGCCCTGCGCGATCTGCACACCGCCACCATGGCGCATTGAATAACGACCTAGAAGGAAACCCAAAATGGCTTCGATTTCTTATCAGCTTTACTGCTCGCGCAACTTTCCCCCGATCGAGGCCACCCTCGCCATGTTGGCCGAGACCGGGTTTCACGAGGTCGAAGGCTATGGCGGCCTTTATGGCGATCTGTCCGGTCTTGTGGCCGCTCTGGACAAGACCGGGCTCAAGATGACATCCGGCCACTTTGGCCTTGATATGGTTGAGGATGACCCCGCCGGAACGGTCGCTGCGGCCAAGGCGCTGGGCATGTCCAAAGTCTATGTGCCTGCGATCAGGCCGGACATGCGCCCGACCGATGCGGCGGGCTGGGCTGCCTTTGGCAAACGTCTTGCCGAAGCAGGCAAGCCGGTCATGGATGCGGGCTTTACCTTTGGGTGGCACAACCACGACTTTGAATTCGTCGATCTTGGCGGGGCCGACCTGCCGATTGACCTGATCGCCCAAGGGTCGGATGATCTGACACTTGAGCTTGATCTGGGATGGGTCCGTGTGGCGGGCCATGACCCGGTGGCCTGGCTGCAAAAATACGCAGGCCGGATCAGTGCGGTTCACGTCAAGGATATCGCCGCAGATGGCGAAGCCACCGATGAGGACGGTTGGGCCGATGTAGGCCATGGCATCATGGATTGGGCGACCATCATGCCCGCCGTTGCCGCGGCCGGCATCACCCACTTCGTGGCCGAACACGACAATCCCAGCGACCATGCCCGGTTTGCGCGCCGGTCGCTGGCAACGATGAAAACCTTTTAAGGATCAACCCCATGGGACAACTAGGCGTTGGCATCATTGGATGCGGCAACATCTCGACCACCTATCTTACCTTTGCGCCGCTCTTCAAATCGCTCAAGCTGGTGGCGGTGGCCGACATCAACATGGACTCTGCCCGGCAGAAGGCCGAGGAATACGGCGTTCGAGCGGACACTGTCGATGACCTGCTTAAGGCCAGCGATGTGGACGTGATCGTCAACCTGACGATCCCGGCCGTGCACTACGCGATCACCCGCCGGATCCTCGAGGCGGGCAAACATGCCTATTCGGAAAAGCCGCTGGTCCTGACCCTCGATGAAGGCAAGGACCTGCGCGATCTGGCCGAGGCCAAAGGCCTTCGTATTGGCTCTGCCCCTGACACCTTCATGGGCGGGGCGCACCAACTGGCCCGGGCTGCAATCGACGAAGGTCAGGTGGGCCGGATCATTGGAGGCACCTGTCATGTCATGGGACACGGCATGGAAGGCTGGCATCCCAATCCGGACTTCTTTTATCAGCCCGGAGCAGGGCCCATCCTTGATATCGGTCCCTACTATGTCACCAACCTGATCCAGCTGATCGGACCGGTAAAGTCCGTCGCCTCGCTGGCGACGGCGACCTTCGCCACCCGTACCATCGCCAACGGGCCGCGCCTCGGCGAGACTGTTCCGGTGGACACGCCAACGAACATCCATGCCCTGCTCGAATTTGCCAACGGAGCCACCGTGACCCTTGGTGCAAGCTGGGACGTCTGGAAGCATCGTCATGCCAACATGGAGCTTTACGGAGAGACGGGATCGCTTTTTGTCCCTGACCCCAACTTCTTTGGTGGCACCGTCGAAAAGGCGGGATCAGACGGTGTCATCGTCGCGCTGGACGAGCGGGGCCACCCCTTTGGAGTGCCCAACCACACCAGCAATGATGGGGCCCCGCGGGCCAACTACCGCTGCGCCGGTCTGGCCGATATGGCGACCGCCATCGACGAGGGCCGCAAGCATCGGTGCGACATAGACCTCGCGGTTCACGCCGTCGACGTGATGACCTCGATCCTCAAGGCAGGCGAGCAGAAGCGGTTCGTCGACATGACGACCACCTGCGAGCGTCCGGCGGCCCTTAGCCCGGCCGAAGCCCAGGCTCTCATGGTTTGAAAGAACAAAGCCCCGATGAAAATCGGGGCTTTGACTTTTGCTGCTGCTCCAACTTCACGCCTGTGTCAGGCGTTCGAAGGCGCCACCTGTGTGGTCGTCTTTGGCGCGATGGTCTTCCATTCCGTAATCGCCCGACCAAACGCGCTTCGCAGGGCAGGATCCTCGATCACCTTGCCGCCTTCGGTCGCCGATCGGACAAGCGGTTCCATTTCCTGGATGCGGCGGGCGAGTGCGATCATACGCAAGTTCTGGTTGGCTTTGCTTTGGGGCCGAATAATGTAGCCGGGCTGCACCGTTTCCAACTCTGGTTTTGATGTTATAAGCGCCTCGAACGAGCCATCCTCGACCTTTGCGGTTACATGATGATGGAAGGCAACTGCCCCCGGCACAAAGACAGTCGCACTCAGGTTCCGGCTCGTTTCGCGAAGCTGTACCACGTTAAACTCAGTATACATCCGGATGACATAGGACGCGACGGGGTTTAGCGGCGCAAAAGTGTCGAACGGAATGGGCTGCTGAGTGACCATCAGGATGTTCTGCAGCGCCTGAAGCAGGTCAGAGACTGACTTGGCCCCAACCGCCTTCATAAACTTTTCCGACATCTTCTTGGACGGACCCTCGGCCTGCGTGATGGCGCCGTTTGCATCCTTGCGTGGCACGAAAAAGCTGATGCCGTTGGGCAGGGGCGCACCCTTTTGAGGCGTAAGCTGTGACAGAGGTTTGCCCTCTTGCGCCACATGATCCCACTGCCAAAGATGACGCCACACACCTTGCATGATGATGGGATCGGCCAGCATTGCGGCACGTTCTGCGGACGACACTGGGGTAACGTCGAATTCCAGTTTGTTAAGGCGGATTTTCACGGCGCTCTTCCTGTCATGAGTTGCCTCTTCAATAGGCCACGGCGCGTCGGGCGCAAGGGCTGTCAGAGACCTGTTTCGGCGGTAATCTCGGCCTTGCTCTTGCGGGCGCGTTCGGTCGCGGATTTGAGCTGGCCGCACGCGGCCATGATATCCTCGCCCCTTGGCGTGCGGATGGGCGAGGCATACCCGGCCTTGTAGATGATATCGGCAAAGGCCCTGATGCGA
This sequence comes from uncultured Paracoccaceae bacterium, assembly GCA_937916485.1. The sequence goes on from CALFSV010000065.1 coordinate 10,261, forward strand.
TTGTTCGACGACCGCTTGTAGGGGGCACCGGGCCATTCGTTGAACGGGATCAGGTTGATCTTGGCCGGGATGCCGTCGATCAGTTTCACAAGACGGCGGGCGTCGTCGTCGCTGTCGTTCACGCCGTCGAGCATCACATACTCAAAGGTGATCCGTTCAGAATTGGAGACCTTGGGATAGTCACGCAAGGCGTCCAGCAACTCAGCAATATTCCATCGCTTGTTGATGGGGACCAGTTTGTCGCGCACGTCGTCCGTGGTGGCGTGGAAAGAGATGGCCAACATGCAGCCGATCTCGTTGGCGGTGCGCGCAATCTCGGGCACGACGCCGCTGGTCGACAGGGTGATCCGGCGGCGGGACAGGCTAAGCCCTTCGGGGTCCATCGCGATTTTCATCGCGTCGCGGACGTTCTCAAAGTTATAGAGCGGTTCGCCCATGCCCATGAGGACGATGTTCGACAACAGTCGGGTTTCATCCTTTGGAGCACCCGGCACCGGCCATTCGTTCAGATCGTCGCGGGCGAGCATGACCTGCCCGATAACCTCGGCGGCGGTCAGGTTGCGCACCAGTTTTTGCGTACCGGTGTGGCAGAACGAACATGTCAGCGTGCAGCCGACCTGGGATGAAATGCAAAGCGTCCCCCGGTCTTCTTCAGGGATATAAACCACCTCGACTTCGTGCCCGCCGGCGATGCGGACCAGATACTTGCGGGTGCCGTCTTCGCTGACCTGCTTGGTCACCACCTCGGGTAGGGCGATGGTGAATTTGTCGGCCAGCAGGGCGCGGTAGTCCTTGGCGAGGTTCGTCATCTCGGCAAAGTCGCGGACGCCCCAGTGATAAATCCATTGCCAGATCTGGCCCACCCGCATCTTGGCCTGTTTTTCGGGGGTTCCTGCCGCGATAAGCGCGTCGCGCATCGCGTCGCGTGTTAGGCCGACAAGGTTGGGCAACCCTTCAGGCGCCTTGCGGGGCAGGGTCAACACGTCTTGGGTGATGGGCGCAGTGGCGGTCATAAGCGATCTCGTATCAATGGCAGAGGCTTTCAGTACAGCAAAGCTGTGCAGTTGCCAAATGCTGCATTACATGGATCGCATCAAAAGCTGGCAGCCGTTCAGACCTCCGGCCACCGCTGGCACTCTAGCTGGCGCAGCGCCGCTGGGCCTCTTCCACAGCGGCGGTAAAGCCAAGTAGTGAGAAGGTGTCACGCGTCGTGGTGCCCCGACCGGAAACACCAGTCAGAATGGCCGATGCGCCCAGCTTCATCGCAGCGACAATCCGGCTGTCATCCTCGGGCGTGGCGGGCCAAGCCCATTCGCCTTCGGTAAACAGCTGGAATTCCGTCCCGCCGATATCCAGAGTGACCGTTGATCCACCAGCAAACGGATAGCCACCGGTAAAGGTGACCTGGCCGTTCACGCCCTGGCTGGGGCGATAGAATACAAACAGCAGCGTCTCACCCCTGTTCACCTGGACCGGTTGACCGTCCCGGGTGTTTACCTGCTCTTTCGGCGCCGAGACACCAAAGCATTCGCTTGGATCGGTTTCCTCGAAAACGCTCCAGTCGGTCGAGGCGGCAACACGGTTGGTCGCCTCTTCCTGAGCCAGTCCCATGCTGGCCATGAATGCCAAGGAAACGGCACCGAAGATACGGGGTAGAAGTAGTGTCATCGTGAAGACTCCAAACTGTCTTTGCCTCTGATCGTTCCTCGCACGGGGCGCATTCTTGCCGGCACCTTTCGGCTGGTCGGAACGGGTTCAACGCGATAGCCAGAGGGATAACAAGAAATTACCGTCTGGGGAAAGCCCTGATCGGTCACAAGGTTGCGCGGAAAGCCGCCAGTTCGTTGCCATAGGAGATTCGTCATGCAAACTGACGTGGAATTGATCGAAGCAACCCGGGGAGGCCGGGTCGAATGTGTCCACCGGGGTCACGTCGTCGTGTGTGACAGCAAGGGTGAGATTACCTTTGCACTGGGCGACCCATCGGCGATCATCTTTCCCCGATCGGCCTGCAAGATGCTTCAGGCTTTGCCCATGGTGGAAAGCGGGGCGGCAAAGTCCCTTCGGCAGGACCAGTTGGCCCTGTCCTGCGCAAGCCACATTGGCGCCGCCTACCACACTGACAGAGTCCGGGCCTGGCTGGCCGATCTTGGTCTGTCAGACGCAGATTTTCGTTGCGGTCCGCAGGAACCCTCTGACCGGGCGGCGCGCGACGGACTTATCCGGGCGGGTGAAAGCCCGTGTCAGTATCACAACAACTGCTCAGGCAAACACACCGGTTTCCTGACCTTCAACCAGCACTTGGGTGGCGGACCCGACTATATTGACCCTGATCATCCTGTTCAGAAGGCTGTGAAAGCGACTTTCGAAGAAGTGACCGGCGAGGACAGCCCCGGCTTTGGTATCGACGGCTGTTCTGCCCCGAACCATGCCACCTCGGTCCACGGACTGGCCCGGGCGATGGCGAGTTTCGCTGGCGCCCATGACCGAAGCGGGGCGCGGGCAGAAGGCCAGCAGGCCCTGATCGAGGCCATGATGGCCTACCCGGAACTTGTCTCGGGTGAGGGAAAGCCCACGACAGAGTTGATGCGCCTGACCGCCGGTCGTGCCGCCATCAAAAGCGGCGCGGACGGTGTCTATGTCGCCATCATCCCCGAATTGCGGGTGGGTGTCGCCCTCAAGATCTCGGACGGCGGGGACATTGCAAAGGCTGTCGCGATGGCGTCGGTTCTGCGCAAGCTTGGCATTCTGCCTCAGACTGACAAGGCCGATGCCTGGACCCGTTGGGCCATAACTAACCGCAACAACTGGGTGACCGGCGAAATCCGGGCCACTGCGGCGCTGGCCTAGAGGGCAAAGTCCTGGCGGGCATAGCCTTGTAGATACAGGAGGGCCGTCAGGTCCCCATGGTTTACCCGGATATCGCACTGGGCCTGCACCGAAGGCTTGGCGTGCAGGGCCACCCCGGTCCCGGCCAAACCAAGCATGCCCAGATCATTGGCGCCGTCGCCCACGGCGAGGACATCGGCTGGGTTGATCCCCAAGCGGGCCGTAATGTCGTTCAGGGCCTGCACCTTGGCCCCGCGCCCCAGAATCGGGCGGCCGACCTCTCCGGTCAGTTTTCCGTCCTCGATCAGCAGGCTATTTGCGCGGTTCTCGTCAAAGCCCAACTGTGTTGACACGGCCTGCGTAAAGGCCGTGAAACCGCCGGATACAAGGGCGGCATAGGCACCGGCGGCCTTCATGGTGGACAGTAGTGCCGGACCGCCGGGCATCAGCGTGATCCGATGGGCAAGAACCTCGTCGATCATCGCGGCGGGCAGACCCTTCAACAAGCCGACCCGCTCTATCAGCGCCCCTTCAAAGTCCAACTCGCCATTCATCGCGCGTGCGGTTATGTCCGCGACCCTTGGGCCTACACCGGCGGCATCGGCCAGCTCGTCGATGCACTCCTGCTGGATCATGGTCGAATCCATATCGGCCAGAAGCATGGTCTTTTTCCGCCCCTCGGCGGGCTGGACGATAAGATCGACACCCTGCGCTTGCAGGTCCTCCCAGACAGACCAGCGGGTATCCGGTATGGCGGGCATGTTGAACTCTGCCGCCTCGCCGCCAGATAGCCAGCGTAGCGCAGCACCGCCCCAGGCACCGCGGAGCGCCTCGGCCAAGGCAGGGGAGAGCCCGCCGGGGGCGGAAATCAGGGTCGTAACATACATCAAGATGCCTCTTCGGGGACGAGTGTGGGTAAGGCGTCCAGCATCGCGGCCCGCTCGGCCTCGATCCGGGCGACGAATTGGGGGTTTTCGGTGCGGAACCTTTCGGCAAACGCCAGGTTCTTGTCGGTGCCCAGCTTGCGATGGGCTTCCTTGAAGGTCATGTCGTCTGGCAGCTTCTGGCCAAGGTGGTTGGCAAGGCACCGGGCTATTTCCAACGGCCCCAGCGCTGACAGGCGCTCATAGCTAAGGCGCAGAAGCGGCGCGGCCGAGCGGGCCAGATAAGCCTCGGTGCGGATTTCACGCCAGCGGATCGCGTTAAGTCTTTGGCGAATGTCGCTTGCGTCATATTTGAAGGCAAGTTCGCTTTTGGCTCGTTCTTCTTCGGTGAGGCCAGTGTCATGGCCGACCTTTGTCTGGCGCATACGGCTGACCGAGACGGCTTGCAGGACGATGTCTTCCCGAATCAGCCAGACCAGATGCGTCGGCGCTACAAGGGCATCAAATCGAGCTTCTGTCTCAAAGTTCATGATGACATGATCATAGGTGGCCTCGAACCCCATCAAGTCACCGACTTTGCGAAGCCGGTGCAACCGATCGACATAAGTCTCCAGCGTCTTGACGCCGTAGACCTTCGCATTCGTCGAAACATGGGCGGGATTGTAGCATTCGCCGGGGCGGCCCAGTTGCTTGGTCTGGCCAAGGATATCCGTCAGCCGGGAACTGCCGCTGCGGGGCGTAAAGAAGATTGCATAGACTTGGCGGGGCAGCGCGATCCGGGCGGCTTTGGCGGCAAGGTCAGGATTGTGCGACAAGCCCCGAAAGGGCGCATAGTTCCAGCCGCGCAGCTTCATAAGGGCAGAGACAGGGAGGAGGCTAAGAAGGCCCAAGTTGGGGGTCCTTTCCATCCAGGCGACCAGTTTCAGTTTGTCCCTACCCGGGCGTTTCAGGGTTTCTAACGGGCTTCACCGATCGGGGGAAGAGCAGAGCTGCAGGGCCGTTCGTTTCCGATCGGCGACAGGGGGCCAGCGGGCTACCATAGTTTCCGGCACTCTGTCGTCTTTTTCCGACTTGCCGCCGCTCAGGCAACCCTCTATCCCGACACGTGGGACACCCCTCCCCAACGAGGGGCGCTTATCTGGAAGGATAGCAGCAATGGCGATCGAACAACCGGCAACGCGGCCGGCAAATCCGCGTTTTTCTTCTGGCCCCTGTGCCAAACCCCCCACATTTTCGTTGAACGCGCTTTCAAGCGCCTCGCTTGGACGGTCGCATCGCGCCGCTGAGGGCAGGGTCAAGCTGAAAGAGGCGATAGACCTCACAGCAGAGATCCTCGGTGTGCCTGAAGGCTACCGGATCGGCATCGTACCTGCCTCGGACACCGGGGCGGTCGAGATGGCAATGTGGTCTCTTCTGGGTGCGCGCCCGGTTGAGATGGTGGCATGGGAAAGCTTTGGCGAAGGCTGGGTGACCGATGCTGTCAAGCAGCTCAAGCTCGACGCTCGTGTGCACCGCGCCGACTATGGCCAGATCGTTGACATGGCCGCCCTCGACTATGACCGCGATGTTGTCTTTACCTGGAACGGCACCACCTCGGGCGTGCGGATGCCGCATGGCGACATGATCCCTGCCGATCGGGCCGGTCTGACCATTTGCGACGCCACCTCGGCCGCCTTTGCCCAGGACCTGCCCTGGGACAAGCTTGATGTTGTGACGTTCTCCTGGCAGAAAGTCATGGGTGGTGAGGCAGCACATGGCATGCTGGTGCTGTCCCCCCGCGCGGTGGAGCGGCTGGAAAGCTATACGCCGGCCTGGCCGATGCCCAAGATCTTCCGCATGACCAAGGGCGGCAAGCTGATCGAAGGCATCTTCAAGGGTGAAACGATCAACACCCCGTCCATGCTGGCGGTTGAGGATTACCTTCTCGCCCTCAAGTGGGGGCAATCTGTCGGTGGTCTTGCCGGCCTGATGGCGCGGGCCGATGCCAATGCCCGCACTGTCTGGGAGTTCTGTGCAGACCGCGACTGGATCGCCAATCTGGCAGAGGATCCGGCGACACGGTCCAATACCTCGGTCTGTTTGAAGTTCACCGACCCCCGGATCACCGATGGTGCTGTATTTGCCAAAGCGGTTGCCAAACGGCTCGAGGCCGAAGGGGTCGCCCTTGATATGGGGGGCTACCGCGACGCTCCTCCGGGGCTTCGCATCTGGTGTGGTGCCACGGTCGAACAGGCGGATGTCGCGGCGATGCTGCCCTGGCTCGACTGGGCCTACAGGGTCGAGATCGAGGCGCTGGCGCGAGCGGCGTAACGTGGGTCCTGACCCACGACCATTTCCAAACAGTCCAAACGTAAGGTGGGTTTGAACCCACCTTACTCTGCCACCCAAATTTAGGAGCCCGATATGGCCCCCCGTGTACTCATCTCTGATGCCCTCTCTGACGCAGCCGTCCAGATCTTTCGCGACCGTGGAATCGACGTCGATTTCCAACCCGCGCTGGGCAAGGACAAGGAGGCGCTTGCCGCCATCATCGACCAGTATGATGGCCTTGCCATCCGGTCCGCCACCAAGGCCACCGAAAAGCTGATCGAAAAGGCCAACAACCTCAAGGTCATCGGCCGCGCCGGTATCGGCGTCGACAATGTCGACATTCCCGCCGCATCGAAAAAGGGGATCATCGTGATGAACACCCCTTTCGGCAACTCGATCACCACGGCCGAACACGCCATCTCGCTGATGCTCGCCGTTGCCCGTCAGATCCCGGAGGCCAACGCCTCGACCCATGCGGGCAAATGGGAAAAGTCCCGCTTCATGGGGGTTGAGCTGACCGGCAAGACCCTCGGCATGATCGGTGCCGGCAACATCGGCTCTATCGTCATCGACCGGGCTCGTGGCCTGCGCATGAAGGTCATCGCCTACGACCCCTTCCTGTCCGAAGAGCGGGCGACTGAGATCGGCGTTGAGAAGGTCGAACTTGACGGCATTCTGTCACGCGCCGATTTCATCACCCTGCACGTCCCGCTGACCGACCAGACCCGCAACATCCTGAGCCGCGAGGCTATCGCAAAGCTCAAGCCCGGCGTTCGCATCATCAACTGCGCCCGGGGCGGTCTTGTCGACGAAGAGGCATTGGCAGAAGCGATCAAGTCGGGCCACGTCGCCGGGGCCGCCTTTGACGTCTTTGCGGTAGAGCCGGCAACGGAAAGCCCATTGTTCAACCTGCCCAATGTCGTCGTCACCCCGCACCTTGGGGCCGCCACGACCGAAGCGCAGGAAAACGTGGCCCTTCAGGTCGCCGAACAGATGTCGGACTACCTTTTGACCGGGGCGGTCACCAACGCCATCAACATGCCGTCGATCAGTGCAGAAGAGGCCAAGGTAATGGGCCCCTGGATTGCCCTGTCCGGTCACTTGGGCAACTTTATCGGCCAGATGACGGACGAGCCGATCAAGGCGATCAACGTCCTTTATGACGGGGTCGTTAGCTCCATGAATGCGTCGGCCCTGAACTGCGCCGTCATCGCGGGCATCATGCGTCGTGTAAACCCGGACGTGAACATGGTCTCGGCCCCCGTCATCGCCAAAGAACGGGGCATCCAGATCTCGACCACCCGTCAGGACCAGTCCGGCATGTTCGAAGGCTATGTCAAAGTCACGGTCGTGACGGAAAAACGGGAACGCTCGGTTGCGGGAACGGTGTTTTCGGACGGCAAGCCCCGCTTCATCCAGATCAAGGGCATCAACATCGACGCCGAGATCGGCCAGCACATGGTCTACACCACGAACGAGGATGTCCCGGGCATCATCGGTGCACTGGGCCAGACAATGGGCGAAAACGGGGTGAACATTGCAAACTTCACCCTTGGCCGGTCTGCCCGGAATGGCGAGGCGATCGCCATCCTCTACGTCGACGAGGCGGTGCCCGAGGCCGTCCTTGACCAGCTGCGGGCGACCGGCAAGTTCCAGCAGGTCAAGGCGCTGTCCTTCGCGGTCGACTAGGATCAGCCGTCAGGCCGGGGCGGTTTCCGCCTCGGCCGTTTCTGCCGTTGCTTCGGCGCGGCCAAAGATGCGCAGGATCAGCACCAGGACAAGGATCGTCCCAAATGCTCCGACAGAGGGCAGGTTGGGTGACCGCAGTTCTGCCAGCGAGATAAAGAGCCCGTAGCCAGAGGCAAGCCAGCCCGACAGGACAAGCGCCGCGCATTCTGCCTTGCTTGCCATTCGCGCCAGGTCTGGCGCGGCCAGAGCAAGCGCCAAGAAAATGAGCGCCATGTCGTAATCATAGCCATAGGGGCTGACGAGGGCAGACGCGACGGCGGCCAGCGCCGTGATCCGCCGCGCCGACCACCCCTTCATCTGCACCGCGACGACAGCGCCAAGGGCAATGCAGGCCACGCCCACATGCAGCCCAAGCGCTACAGCACCAGGCAGGCCAAACGACGTCATTGCTGCAAACACCGACGTCATGCGGAACAGTTGGAAACCGCCTTGTGACAAGTATTCGCCAGACGCCCGCATACCATCCAGAAATGCAGGCCAGATCCCCAAACCCATGAGAATGCCCGAGACGGCAGAGCTGACAAGAACGGTCACTGCCGCCACTGCGATGACGCCCCAACGGCCAGAGACAAGGGCCATCACCGATAGCCCAACCGCCAGATGTGGCTTGATGATCATCAGACCGAGCGGCAACCCCGCCCGCCTACCGGATCGCACGATCCAAAGGCAGAACAGGCCCGCAATCGCCCCGGTCAGAAATCCGTTCTGCCCGGTCAGGATATTCGTCATCAGGAAGGGCAGGGCGGCGATCAGCACGACCCCGAACCAATCCCCGCTTAGCCTGCGAAGAACCATTAGGAACAACGCAAGCGTTCCACTCATGAACAGACCATAGCCAAGCCAGACCGGAACAAACGAAAAGAAGGCCACCACGAGCCCGAAAACGGGCGGATAGGACCAAAGCATCAAGGCCCCGTCATTCACTATGCTGCTTTGGATTTGGGCAAAGGCAGTAACGTCATAGGCCGCTGCCCCGCTGCCCTCCCGGATCATCGTGCCGACCAGGTGAAAGATGTGATAGTCTATGACACCGGCATCGCCAAAGGTGCCAGCCCCCATGAGTTTCTGCATCATCAGGGCAATGGTCGCATATAGGCAGACCAGCACGCCTGGTGCTGCCCTTTGTCCTATACGCTGCACAGCGACTATGGGATCTGTCATCCGATGATTTCCTTCGGCATCTCTTTTTGTCTTCCGCCGCCTGATTGTTTCGGCAGGGGCAACGACAGTCGTGCCGGGCCAATGCGGCAACAGTGCGGCTGGCCAAAGGAAATCAGAGGGATTGTGATTGTCTCGGCCGTCCAAAGTGGCTGTGAAAGGCCCTGATGCTGCCACATTGTGAACAAGGAGATCGGCCAGCTTTGGGATCGAACCGACCAATCCGGAAACAATCACCGGAGCGGTTGCAGTATGATTTGGTGGGCGGCCCATGGAACAAGCAAAGCAGAGCCAGGACCCAGTCGGCAGCGGCGCGGCCGCAGCCGCCTCCCGGCTTTTCTCGATCGTGGTGCCTGTCCTGAACGAACAGGCAGCGATTGCCCCCTTCATGGGCCAGATCCACCGGGTTCTTGACCTGCTTGCCCCCGAGCATCGCTTTGAAGTGGTCTTCGTAAACGACGGCAGCACCGACGGGACTGAATTCGTTGTCCGCAGCCTCATGATCACGGACAACACAGTCCGACTCGTCAACCTGTCGCGCAACTTTGGCAAGGACGCCGCCCTTTGCGCTGGCCTCGAACATGCCGTCGGAGAGGCTGTCGTCCCGATGGATGTCGACTTGCAAGATTGTCCCGATGTCCTGCCCGAGATGATCGCCAAATGGCGTCGCGGTGCCAAGGTGGTCAACGCCCGCCGGACCGACCGGTCCTCTGACACCTGGCTCAAGCGGACATCGGCACAGCTGTTCTATCGCGCCTTCAACGCCCTGGCCGACCAAAGCATCCCCGCTGATGTGGGCGACTATCGCCTGCTCGACCGTCAGGTGGTGGACGTCATCCTGACGTTGGGAGAGCGGGCCCGCTTCAACAAGGCGCTTTTCAGCTGGGTCGGCTTTGAAACCGACGAAGTAACGTTCGAGAGGGCCGCCCGCAAGACCGGCCAGACCGCCTGGTCCTACTGGAAACTCTGGAACTTTGCCCTTGATGGCATCTTTTCCTCAACGACGAAGCCGCTGCGGATCTGGTCCTACCTCGGTAGCCTGATCGCCCTGAGTGCTTTTGCCTACGCGGCATTCATCTTTATCCACACTCTGGTCACGGGGGCGGCAACGCCCGGTTATGCCTCGACCGTGATCCTCATTCTATTCTTTGGTGGTCTGAACCTCTTGGCTATTGGAATCGTGGGCGAATATGTCGGCCGCATCCTGACTGAGGTTCGCGAAAGGCCGCTCTACATAGTACGTTCGGTGCATGGCGCCGAAGAGAGGACCTGACATGGATCGCCTTGTCTACGACCGCATGGACGCATTGGAAGAAGCGCATTGGTGGTTTGCCGCCCGCCGCGACATCATTGCCAAGATCATCGGACGACTGGCTAAGCTGCCGGCCCGGCCCTGTATCCTTGAGGCGGGCTGTGGTACCGGTGGAAACCTTGCTCTGCTGTCCTCTTTCGGTGAGGTCGACGCGTTCGAATATGACACCGAGGCTGCTTCCCGGGCAGAACGCAAATCGGGGCTAAGCGTGCCCTTCGGCGCATTGCCCGACCAGATCCCCCATGGCGACACGAGCTACGACCTGATCGGTCTGTTCGACGTGCTGGAACATGTCGAGGATCATGTCGGTACCCTCCGGGCGCTAGGCGGTCGACTTGGCCCCAACGGCCGGGTCATCGTTACGGTTCCTGCCCTGCCATGGCTTTGGTCCAAGCATGATGAACGCCACCACCATTTCCGCCGCTATACCCGCCGTTCCTTGCGCAAGGCGGCAGCGGAGGCAGGGTTGCAGGTTGATCGTTCTTTCTATTTCAACTTCTTCCTCTTGCCCGTCGCGATGGGCCTACGGGCAGCCAAGGCCGCGTTGGGCAAGGATGCCCCGGATGATACAATGCCATCCTCAAGGTTGAACCGGGCACTTTACAACGTGTTCTCCTCCGAACGGCACCTTATTGGCAGGGTCAGCCTGCCGGTTGGCCTGTCGGTCTGCGCGGTTCTTAAGCGGGGCGACGCAAGCTGATGTTGCGGCAGATCGCACGGTTCGCCGGGGTCGGTCTGGTGGCCACGCTTTGCCACGTTTGCCTGGCCAGTCTGCTGGCCGGGGTCTGGGCTCTACCGCCGCAGATAGCCAATCTTGCAGGTTTTTTCGCCGCATTCGGACTTAGCTACCTTGGCCACGCCAAGGTGACGTTTAAGGTGCGCGGCGGGCATGGCACCCATCTTCCCCGCTTTCTGGCCGTTGCGGCCCTCGGGCTGACGCTAAGCAGCGGGATTACATGGCTGATCAGCGATCAGGGCGGTCATCCGGTCTGGTTGGCAATGATTGCCGTGGGCCTCGCCGTGCCCAGCCTGACCTATGTCCTGTCGCGCCTTTGGGCCTTTGCCCCTGTTCAAGGCAGGACCATCTGACAGGGGCTGTCTAAAGCAGGTGCCCGGACTTTGCCGCCTTGGTAGCAAGGTAATGGTGGTTGTGCCTGTTCTCACCCACTTTCAGCGGAACACGCTCGGTCACAGTCACGCCGCAAGCCTCCATCCGGGCCACCTTGGCCGGGTTATTGGTCATCAGGCGGACGCTGGAAAAACCCATGCGCTTGAGGATTTCGGCCCCGATCCGAAAGTCGCGCTCATCATCTTCAAAGCCGAGGCGATGATTGGCCTCAACCGTATCAAAGCCTTGATCTTGAAGGGAATACGCTCGCATCTTGTTGGCAAGCCCGATGCCCCGGCCTTCTTGGTTAAGGTACAACAGAACGCCCGCACCCTCGGACCCCATCTGTGCCAGCGCCCCGCGCAATTGCGGTCCGCAGTCGCATTTGAGTGAGCCAAGAAGATCGCCGGTAAAGCAGGCCGAATGCAGCCGGGACAGGACCGGCTTGTCGCGGTCGGGCATGCCAATTTCGACAGCATAATGTTCTTCAGCGCCGTCGTCGGGACGAAAGATGTGCAGCCGTCCGGCCTCGGATACGTCAAGCGGCAACCGGGCCGAGATCACGGGGGATAGGGCAGCAAGGCTAGTATCGACCGCCGCGCTGGCGGGCAGGCTGGTCAGGTCGTGGGTAAGGGCAAAAGCCCCGGCATCGGGAACAGACAGGACAAGCGCTGCCGGCAAGAGGCGGGCGGCCTTGGTCAGTGCGATGGCGGCCCGGTGCAGATCGGACCCGCCATCCCGCAATGTCCGCAGTGGGCCCTTCATCGGGCTGCGCAGATCGTCGGCGGGGTCGGCCACGCTTCGGACCCAGGCAAGGCCGGCGTCCGACGGTAGGGCCACGCGTGCCAGATCGCCGTCATAAGCGCGAGCGCGCAGGGTTTCTGCACGCCATGAAGTAATCGCCAGAACCGGCTCTCCTCCCAGCGCCTTGAGTGAGGCAAGCCGCGCGGCATCCACGGTTTCGGCCGCGATGACAACAGCCCCTTCGGACCCGGCGAACAAGACGACAGGCACACCCATTCGAAGGTCCGCACGCGCGCGAGCCCGACGTTCTGTCATATCCGGGGCAAAACTCATGCCGATCTGATCCCTTTTCCATCAAGGACCTAGTCCAAAATGGCCGAAAATGAAACATTTGGCGCCAATGCCACACGACGGCGTGAACTTTATGCAGCAGAACTTGCCGGACTGGTACCTGCCACACATCTCTACCGTAAAGGAAGTGGAGGCTGTCATGGGACAACTCAAGAAAATTCTACTCGTTGATGACGACGAAGACCTGCGCGAAGCTCTGAGTGAGCAACTCGTGATGACTGAAGACTTCGACGTATTCGAAGCCGCAGATGGTGCGGATGCCATGGTCAAGGCCAAGGCCGGTCTTTACGATCTTGTCATTCTTGACGTCGGCCTGCCCGACACGGATGGGCGCGAACTGTGCCGGGTGATGCGCAAGCAAGGTGTCAAATGTCCGATTCTGATGCTGACCGGCCATGACAGCGACAGTGACACGATCCTGGGCCTTGATGCCGGGGCCAACGACTATGTCACCAAGCCGTTCCGTTTTCCGGTACTGTTGGCCCGTATTCGGGCCCAGTTGCGGACCCATGAACAGTCCGAGGACGCCATCTTTCAGCTTGGACCCTACACCTTCAAGCCAGCGCAAAAGATGCTGATCACCGAGGATGACAAGAAGGTACGGCTAACTGAAAAAGAAACGAATATCCTGAAGTTTCTCTACAGGGCGTCCGAGGGGATCGTTCCGCGGGACGTCCTGCTGCACGAGGTCTGGGGCTACAACGCCGGTGTGACCACTCACACATTGGAAACCCACATCTACAGATTGCGTCAAAAGATCGAGCCAGATCCCTCCAATGCCCGTCTGTTGGTGACAGAATCAGGTGGGTATCGATTGGTCGCGTGACCGTGGTTCGGACTAATTGGCATGCGTCGCATTGAGGCCACAGCAGCAGGATAATTGTTTTTGCGGTGTTCAAAGTTTTCGCAAACGCCTTATTATGAACTTACCGGCGTATCACCTTGCGCACCGTAGGACACGTTCCGCGGCGAAGGTTCATATTAGGCTTCGTTGGTTTCCTTAGAATCCCCCGGTGGCGGGGTTATGCCACCACCTCCCTGTTGGACTTGCCCGGGTCATCCTGTTGGATGAACCCGGGTTTTTTTGTCCACCATCCGTATAGGCGCTGAAGCCAAGTCCTGGCTTGCTCTCAATATTGACCTTCGCCGCAAAAACCGGGTTGACCAAACTATACTTAATTGTCTGAAATGATCCCACATAGTTGTATTTCAGGAAATTTTTCATGACGAGATTTTTCAGACTTGCTCCGGCACTTGCCGCGGCGTTTCTTACCGCCGCACCTGTGGCTGCCCAGTCAACCGAGACTATCCGCATCCGGAACCAGTCTGGCATGACCCTTTACACGCTTTATGCATCTCCCACGTCGAACAATAGCTGGGAGAATGATCTTTTGGGGTCGCGGGTCCTGAACAACGGAAGCTCGGTCGATTTCACATTCAGAAACGTGCGAAACTGTAATTACGATTTCCGTTTCGAATTCACGACAGGCCAGGTCGTGACCAGAGTCGTCAACATCTGCTCGGTCGGAACCTATACCCTGAACCGCTAGAAAAATGCGCCGTATTCGTGATCGGGTGCGGTGCTCTGGCGGCAGGTCGGTCGGCGGTGGTTATCGAGGCCAGGACAGGCTATCGAGGCATTCTGCAATCGCCCCCGCACAGGAACCTGCCGATGTCGTTCACTCTTGCCACCTGGAACATCAACTCTGTGCGCCTGCGCGCCGGTCTGGTTGCGCGCCTCCTGACTGATGAGTCGCCCGATGTGCTGTGCCTGCAAGAGTGCAAAAGCCCAGTCGACAAAATCCCCATCGAAGTATTTGAGGCCCTTGGCTACAGCCACATGGTTGCCCGCGGTCAGAAGGGCTACAACGGGGTAGCAATCCTCTCCAAGCGCCCGATCGCCGAAGCGGCGGCCCACGACTTTGCCGACCTTGGCCACGCCCGCCATGTGGCGGGACAGTTGGAGAATGGTGTGATCATCCACAATTTCTATGTCCCAGCCGGTGGCGATGTTCCTGATCGTTCCGTCAACGAGAAATTCGGCCAGAAACTCGATTACCTGACCCAGATGCGCGATCACTTTCGGGCAGAGGCTCCGGCCCGGTCGGTTCTTGTCGGGGACCTGAACATTGCCCCGCGCGAGGATGACGTCTGGGATCACAAGAAACTGCTCAAGATCGTGAGCCACACCCCGATCGAGGTAGAGCATCTGGCCGAGGTGCAGGACGCGGGAGCATGGGTCGATGTGACCCGGCAGGATATCCCCGAGGGGCCATTGTTCAGCTGGTGGTCCTACCGGGCCGCCGATTGGGACACCGCTGACAAGGGCCGGCGGCTTGATCATGTCTGGGCAACTTCCGACATTGCGGCGGCGGGACATGGCAGTAAGGTCGTCCGGGCCGCGCGTGGCTGGGAACAACCCAGCGATCACGCCCCGGTTTTCGCGACCTTCGATCTTTGACGTAAGGTGGGTCATGACCCACCTTACTTTGCCGGCGGCCTATAGCGCCCTGATCGCCTCGGCCACGGCGTGACCCAAGACCTTGTGGGCCGGCGGATCATAGTGGATCCCGTCCACTGGGCTGACCGCAATGTGCTGACCCGCATCCAGAAATCCGCAGCTCCTGGCCTGTGCCAGATCGGCATAAAGCGCCGGTAACTCAAGCGAAGTTGCCCGCGCCCCATAGAACTCACCGGCAATTGGACCCTGTTCCAGAACAGGGGGCGGGCAGATGACAAGAACTTTGAACCCTCCGTGCCGGGTCTGCATTTCGTCGCCCAGGGCAATGTCCAGCAGGCTGGCAATACCCGCGGTGACCATGGCGGGCGTCGCTCCGAACCTGGTCTTTACGTCGTTGGTGCCCAACATCACCGTCATGGCGTCGATGGGGCCGTGGCTGCACAACGCGATCCGAAGGCCGGGTTGCCCGTTCATATGCGCGCCCATGATGGGGTCGTCGAATTGTGCAGTCCGACCGGGAAGCCCTTCTTCGATGATCGTCCAGTCGGGGGCAAGGGCGGCCGCCGCGATGCACGGCCAGCGCGTCCGGTCATCGAAGCGCTCGTAGGCTCTGTCCCTTTCGATGATCGGGGGGCTTCCGTGAGTATTGCTGTCTCCAAAGCAAAGCAGGGTCTTGGTCATCGGGCGGCGCTCCTTCGGCGACGGGTGTTCCGATGACAAGCCTAGACGGTCCTGATCTCGGTGCAATCCCTTGCTAACGACGGCGCGTTCGACCAAACGGGCAGATGACCCTTGGCGCTGGGCCCAAGGAAGCACATATAAGTCGAAACGCGATTAAGGAGACGGATCATGCTCGGGCTCGGAGATACCCCCACCGCCGCGACCACCGATATCATCGATGGCTCAGACGCCAGCTTTATGGCCGATGTGGTGGAAGCATCCAAAACAGTACCGGTGATCGTGGATTTCTGGGCCACTTGGTGCGGCCCGTGCAAGACGCTTGGACCGGCTCTTGAGGCTGCGGTGACCAAGGCCAAGGGCAAGGTCAAGCTGGTCAAGATCGATGTCGACCAGAACCAGGCCTATGCCTCACAGCTGAAGGTTCAGTCGATCCCGACGGTCTACGCCTTCTGGCAGGGGCAACCGGTGGATGGCTTCCAGGGGGGCCTGCCGCCCAGCCAGGTTGATGAGTTCGTCAACAAGATGGTCGCCCTGGCGGGGGGCGAGGATGAAGGTCTGGCCGAGGCTGTCGCCGCCGCCGAGGCGATGTTAGAAGAGGGCGATGTGACTGGTGCGGTCGAAACCTTTGCCGCAGTCCTGTCGGAAGAGCCTGATAATGCCCCTGCCTATGGTGGGCTGGTCCGCGCCCACATCACCTTGGGCGAGCTTGATCAGGCCGAGGCCATCTTGAACGGTGCGCCCGCCGAAATCGCGACCGCACCTGAACTTGAAACCGCTCACGCTTTGCTGGAACTGGCACGTCAGGCTGCGAATGCTGGACCTGTGGCGGACCTCAGGGCATTGGTTGAGGCCAATCCTGACGATCTTGCAGCCCGCTTCGATCTGGCGACGGCATTGCATGCAAGCGGCGAGGTTGAGGCCGCGGTGGATGAGCTGCTGACCATCTTCCGCAAGGACCGCGAGTGGAATGAAGGGGCCGCCAAGACCCAATTGTTCAAGATTTTTGACGCTTTGTCGGCAAAGGATCCGATTGCCCTGAATGGTCGGCGAAAACTCTCGTCCCTAATATTTGCCTGAGGCAAGGAGTGGGCTAGGTCCCCGAACATGACAAAATCCATCGACCTTCCCGATATCGTTCCGGTCTTTCCCTTGCCCGGGGCGCTGCTCCTGCCGCGCTCTCGTTTGCCATTGCACCTGTTCGAGCCGCGCTATCTGCAAATGCTTGAAGACGTGATGAAGACTTCGCATCGCTTGATCGGTATGATCCAGCCCTATGATGCACCCGGCCAGAACGGAAAACTGCACAGCATCGGCTGCTCGGGCAGGTTGACTGCGTTTTCGGAAACTGAGGATGGCCGCTATATGATCACCCTCTCTGGCATGTCCCGTTTTCGCATCGTCAAAGAGGTTGAAGGGTTCACCCCCTACCGCCGTTGCGAGGTGGCCTGGAATGGGTTTGACCGTGATCTTGGTCCGACTGAAACTGACGATCAGTTCGACCGGGCTGAATTCCTGAACCTCCTGGGCCGCTTCTTTGACGACCGGGGCCTGTCCACCGATTGGGAATCCCTTCAGGAGGCCGAGGACGAATTGCTGATCAATTCCCTCTCAATGCTTTGCCCCTTCGACCCCGAGGACAAGCAGGCTTTGCTTGAGGCGCCGTCCCTGTCGACCCGGCGCGAGACCCTGGTAACGCTGATCGAATATGCCCTGCGTGGCGGCACAAATGACGAGTTCATGCAATGAGTGATGAAAGCCGGTTCGATCCCCGCATGGTCGAAGCGCTGGTATGCCCGCAGACCCACGGCCTTCTCACCTACGATGCTGAACGGCAAGAGCTTGTCAGTAAGGGTGCGGGCCTGGCCTATCCGATCCGGGGCGGCATCCCAGTGATGCTGGCTGACGAGGCGCGGCAACTCGACTAGTCGGGTTTTAGCCCTTCATCAGGCTGGGCAAGTCCCCAGTCAGGCCTGCAGCCTCCCGGATGAATTTCCGTCGCACGGCGGGCATGGCATTCACCGCTCCCATACCAAAGTCTCGCAGTCCGCGCAGGACAGGGTTGTCATTCGAGAACACCCTGTTGAAGACGTCCGTCGCCAGCGCCAGGCTTGCCGTGTCAAATCGCCGCCATTGCTGATAACGCGCGAGTGCTGCTGCGCCACCGGGGTCTTCGCCCCGCTTCCGCGCTGCCGCTAGAACGTCGGCGAGGGCGGCGACATCGCGCAGCCCCGCATTCAGCCCTTGCCCGGCGATCGGATGGACCCCATGCGCGGCATCCCCGATCAAAGCGACCCTTTGCCCGACAAAACTGTCTGCAAGCGTCAGCCCCAGCGGGTAGGTGTAGCGCCGTCCCGTCAGGGTGATCTGGCCCAGAAAACTGCCAAAGGCCGGGCGCAGCGCGTCAAGAAAGCCTGCGTCATCAAGGTCCATGATCTCGGCCGCGCGCTCCTTGTCCTCGCTCCAGACAATGGCGCTGCGGTTTTCGGTTAGCGGCAGGATGGCAAGGGGGCCGGACGGCATGAAGAACTGGTGGGCAATGCCGCCATGTGGCTTTTCATGGCTTACTGCACAGACGATTGCCGTCTGGTCATAGCCCCAGCCCATCCACCCGATGCCTGCCCGCGCTGCCGTCCCGCTTGACCGACCATCGGCCCCAACCAGAAGTGACCCGGTCAGCACCCTGCCAGAGCGAAGCGTGACCTGAACACCCCTTGCGTCTGTCGACTGCGCAACAACCTCTTCACCGGCCAGATGGGTGATGCCATCTGTTGCGTCCATCGCGCCGAGCAGGGCAAGCCGCAGGTGCCGATCCTCGACCATATGGCCCATTGGCCCTTCTTCGATCTCGGCATGATCAAAGTGCAGCATCCAGGGACTTGGCCCTTCGCCAGCTCTGCCGTCTGTTACCTTGATTTCAAGCATTGGCTGGGCATGGGGGGCGAGGTCGTCCCAAAGCCCCAACGCTGTCAGCATCCGTCGCGAGGCAAGCGCAAGGGCGTAGGCCCGGCCGTCAAAGTCCGGATCGGCGCGTGTGTCGCGCGGCAGGGCGTCGATCACGGTCACGGTAAACCCGGACCGGGCCAGAGCAAGGGCCAGCACCGGCCCGTTCAGCCCGCCGCCGACAATCAGTATGTCACTGTCATTCATCATGTGCGGGACTATGGCTCGTTGCTCTCGATTGTCCATGCAGGGATTGTCCCTGCGACGGCAGGCCGCTACCAATTCGGCACACATCGGAGGGCGAAGAATGGAAGATTGGCTGAAGGCATCGGCAGCGGACCTGGGGCGGGGCATCGGCGAGGGTCAGATTGATCCGGTGGCGCTGACCAAAACCTATCTGGAGGCCATTGCCGCCCATCCCCTCAAGGACCGCATCTATGCGCGGGTGACCGAAGATCGCGCACTGGCCGAGGCCACGGCAGCCGCAGACCGCGCCCGTGCCGGTCAACGCCGCAGCCCGCTGGATGGTGTGCCTGCCAGCTGGAAGGATCTTTTTGATACGGCTGGTGTGGGGACCGAGGCCGGGACGGCACTTATGGCGGGCAGGGTGCCCACGGAAGATGCCGCCGTCCTGACCCATGCGACTGCCGTGGGGCTGGTCTGTCTGGGCAAGACCCACATGTCCGAGATCGCCTTTTCCGGGCTGGGTTATAACCCGGTTGCCGCGACCCCCCCTTGCGTGAACGATCCCGATGCCGTGCCGGGCGGGTCCTCGTCCGGGGCGGCAGCCTCTGTTGCGTTCGACCTTGCTCCGATCGGGATCGGCTCTGATACGGGCGGGTCCGTTCGGGTGCCCTCTGCCTGGAACGATCTCGTCGGGTTCAAGCCTGCCCATGGGGCATTGTCGACCGAAGGCGTCGTCCCGCTGTGCGCCTCGTTCGATACGGTTGGCCCGCTCTGCCGCACGGTTGAGGACGCGGCGCTGACCTATGCCGCCCTTGGCGGATCGGCGCCCGCATTGGGCGGGGCGTCACTGAAAGGCGCCCGGCTTCTGGTGATCGAGACGATCGGGATGGAGGATGTCGACGACATTCCTGCCGCTGCCTTTGAAGGGGCGGTTGGGGCACTGACCGACGCGGGTGCCACTGTCACCCGAGGCGAGGTTCCCTGCCTGCGCGACGTCTTTGACCTGACGGCGACGCTCTATCCCTCCGAGGCCTACGCCTATTGGAAACCCTATGTAGAGGCCGCCCCGGACAAGATGTTCCACCAGATCCTTGAACGGGTCCAGGCGGGTGGTAGTGTTCTGGCAATCGACTTTATCGCCGGCTGGTCCCGCCTGCGCGCGCTACGTCAGCAATGGCTTGCCGAGACATCGGCCTATGACGCGGTGATCTGCCCCACGGTGGCGCTCATGCCGCCCAAGCTTGACCGGTTGATCGCCGAGGATGCCTACTACAAAGCCGCCAATCTCAAGACCCTGCGCAATACCCGCATCGCCAACCTAATGGGGCTGGCATCGCTTAGCGTGCCGACCGGGGTGCCGTCCTGCGGGATTATGCTGTCGGCTCCGTCCGGTGCCGAAGGCCGGCTTTTGCGGCTGGGTGCGGCGGCAGAGGCTGCCTTGGCCTAAATGCCACAAACGGCTTGGGTGACCCTCTGGAATTGCGTCGTTTTTCTGGACAGAGGGGGTGCGGGGCGGCTAGTTTGAAGTGAACGGGGCGTCAATGACCCCGAGACTGAGGCAGCAATGGTTTTCCCCGAGCGGTTTTCGGACCTACCGGATTATGCATTCCCGCGTCTGCGGAAACTTCTCGACGTTCATGCGCCGGGCGGTGAGCCTATTGCCATGACCATTGGCGAGCCGCGCCACGCGTTTCCCGATTGGGTGGGGGAGGTTCTGGCCGCCTCTGTGGGCGAATTTGCCAAGTATCCGCCCAATGAAGGCACGCCCGAATTGCTTGCCGCGATCTCTGGCTGGATCGGACGGCGCTACGACGTTGACGTCGGCCCCGACCGTATCATGGCGCTGAATGGCACCCGCGAAGGGCTATACAATGCGGCCATGGCGCTTTGCCCTGAAACCAAGGGTGGGGTGAGGCCGGTCATCCTGACGCCGAACCCCTTCTATCAGGTCTATGCCGTCGCCGCCCTGTCCGTCGGGGCAGAGCCTGTTTATGTGAACGCTACAGCTGAAACCGGGCACCTTCCCGACTTTGGCAGTCTGCCCAAGGATATCCTTGACCGGACCGCCATCGCCTACATCTGTTCGCCCGCCAATCCGCAGGGCGCTGTCGCCGATGCCGCCTACTGGCGCACCCTGATCGGTCTGGCAGAGGCGCATGACTTCCAGATTTTCGCCGATGAATGCTATTCCGAGATTTGGCGGGACACCGCGCCAGTCGGGGCTCTTCAAATCGCCGCCGAGATGGGTGCGGACCCGGAGCGGGTTGTGGTGTTCCATTCGCTGTCCAAACGGTCGAACCTGCCGGGCCTTCGCTCTGGGTTCGTGGCCGGTGGTCCGGGGTCCATTGCCCGTCTCCGCCAGCTTCGGGCCTATGCCGGTGCGCCCTTGCCCCTGCCGTTGCAGCGGGTGGCCGAGAAGGTCTGGGCTGAGGAAAGCCATGTCGAGGAAAGCCGCGCCCTTTATCAGCGCAAGTACCAGATCGCGGATCAGGTCCTTGAAGGGGTGCCGGGCTATGTCGGCCCACCGGCCGGATTTTTTCTTTGGCTGCCCGTTGCCGATGGCGAAGGCGCGGCATTGAAGCTTTGGCAAGAGACTGGGGTCCGGGTTTTGCCCGGCGCCTATCTTAGCCGCGATACGGCCGAGGGAAATCCCGGTGCCGGATACATAAGGGTCGCCCTTGTGGCCCCAACACAAGAAATGCAGCGCGGGTTGAGTTTGATCCGCGACTGTTTGTACGACTGAGAGGCGAAAGAGCAGATGGCATATCAGACCCGTGACCGCGATCCCCTTCTGGACAGCACCATGCAGGCCGCCATCGAGAAGCGTGGCAAAGAGCTTCTAGGCCTTGGCCTGGTCGTTTTGGGCGTTCTGGTGGCGATGATGATCGGCAGCTACACGCCTGATGATCCGAACTGGATGCTGGCCTCTGATGCGCCTGTTCAGAATTGGTTGGGCCGGTTGGGCGCGTCTCTGGCGCAGCCGTTGTTCATGATCGGAGGGGCCTCGACTTGGGGCATCGCCCTGATCCTGTTGGTCTGGGGTATCCGCCTTGCGGCCCATCGTGGTGCCGACCGCGCCATGGCCCGCGTCGTGTTTGCGCCCATCGCAGTTGCTTTGGCCGCTGTCTATGCCGCGACACTCGCGCCGCCTGCCGGCTGGCCTCACAGCTTTGGGGTCGGTGGCCTGTTTGGCGACACGGTCCTGAGCGTCCTGCTGACCATTGTCCCCCTAGGCCCTATTGTGACGGTCAAGCTGATGTCCTTGCTGACTGGCGTCCTGATGCTGTTGCTTGGGGCTTATGTGCTGGGCTTTACAAAGTCTGAACTGGCGACAGGCTGGCGCCTGTTCCTGGTCGGGCTGATCATTTCCTACGAATACCTTCTGAAGGCAGTAGGCCTTGGTGCAAAAGTCTCAATGCGTGGGGCGCAGGGAATACAGACCCGTCTTGGGACATTCCTGGCCGACCGCCGCGCCCGCGCCGAGGCAGAGGCGGCGCGCCCCGCTGCCCTGAAAATGCCGGCGGATGCGCGGCAAAGCGAGGTTCAGCGCGTTGCCGCAGTGGTCCGAGCAAACCCTATCATGCCGACAGGTCGGTCGCCCGCGCCCTCACCAACCGGCCACCGCATGCCCCCGCCGCTTACTGCAACGCATGAAGCTTCAGCGCCTTCAGTTGCCGCCCCACTTGTCGCGCCTTCGCGATCCGCGGCGCCAGCGCCCGCCGCATCAGGGTTCCTGTCCCGCATGCCGTCGATCCTGAAACGTCAGGACCCTCGCGAGAACACCATGCCAGAGCCGGAGCTGGTTGACCCTGGAACCTGGTCCGGGGCCGCCCCCGCGCATGACGATGACCGGATCAAGGCCCGCATTTCTGATGCCATTCGCAATCGCGTCCGCTCACCCGAAACGGCAGCGCCCCGGATCGAACCAGAGGTCACCCGTCCGCGCGGTCCGATGCCATTGATCCTTGACCTTAATCGGCCAGCCGTACCTGCCGAGCCCATCGTGGAAGAGCCTGCGCAAAACGTTGCGGCCCTCGCGGAAATCGAAATGGACGACAATGTATTTGACGACGATCCGTGGATCGAATCGCCACCCTATGTCGCAAGTCCCCTTCCCGTGGCAGAGCCGCGCAAGGCTGTCGTTCAACACACGCCCCGCCGCCCCGCACAACCATCGACCCGGGCACGGGCCGAGGCACAACCTGCCCTGCCGCTTGAGGACAGGTACGCGGCCTATGAGTATCCGCCCCTTAACCTGCTGACCAACCCGGTCGAGGTTGAGCGGCACCACCTGAGCGACGACGCCCTGGAGGAAAACGCGCGGATGCTGGAAAGCGTCCTCGACGATTATGGCGTCAAGGGCGAGATCGTCAGCGTGCGGCCCGGCCCGGTTGTTACGATGTACGAGCTTGAGCCTGCACCGGGTCTCAAGGCCAGCCGCGTCATCGGTCTGGCCGACGACATTGCCCGGTCCATGTCGGCCTTGTCTGCCCGTGTCTCGACTGTTCCCGGGCGCAGCGTCATCGGGATCGAATTGCCGAACGCCAACCGGGAGAAGGTGGTCCTGCGCGAGATCATCTCGGCGCGCGACTTTGGCGACAGCCAGATGCGCCTGCCGCTGGCTTTGGGCAAGGATATCGGCGGCCAGCCGATCATCGCCAACCTGGCCAAGATGCCCCACCTCCTGATTGCCGGGACCACTGGTTCGGGTAAGTCGGTGGCCATCAACACCATGATCCTTAGCCTCCTTTACAAGCTGACGCCCGAGGAATGCCGTCTGATCATGATCGATCCCAAGATGCTGGAACTTAGCGTCTATGACGGCATTCCCCATCTGCTCTCTCCCGTGGTGACAGACCCTAAAAAGGCGGTTGTCGCCCTGAAGTGGGTGGTGGGCGAGATGGAAGAACGCTACCGCAAGATGTCGAAGATGGGTGTGCGCAATATCGAGGGTTACAACGGCCGCGTCCGCGATGCCCTGTCGCGCAACGAGACCTTCAGCCGGACGATCCAGACCGGGTTTGACGAAGAGACCGGCGATCCGATCTTTGAAACCGATGAAATCGTGCCGGAGGTTCTGCCCTACATCGTCGTCATCGTCGATGAGATGGCCGACCTGATGATGGTTGCCGGCAAAGAGATCGAGGCCTGCATCCAGCGCCTCGCGCAGATGGCGCGCGCGTCCGGTATCCACCTGATCATGGCGACCCAGCGTCCCTCTGTCGATGTGATCACCGGTACGATCAAGGCGAACTTCCCCACCAGGATCAGCTTTCAGGTGACGTCCAAGATCGACAGCCGCACGATCCTGGGTGAACAGGGTGCTGAACAGCTTCTGGGCATGGGCGACATGCTTTATATGGCCGGTGGTAGCCGGATCACCCGCGTCCATGGCCCCTTCTGTTCGGATGAAGAGGTCGAAGAGATCGTGAATTACCTCAAGAGCTTTGGTCCGCCGGAATACATGTCTGGCGTTGTTGACGGTCCGGACGAGGATGCGGAATCGAGCATTGATGCCGTGCTTGGTCTTGGCGGAAATACTGACGGCGAGGACGCGCTTTATGACATGGCCGTTCAGATCGTCGCCAAAGATCGCAAATGTTCCACCAGCTACATCCAACGCAAACTGGCCATCGGCTACAACAAGGCCGCGCGTCTTGTTGAACAGATGGAGGACCAGGGGGTGGTGACCGCGGCCAACCATGTCGGCAAGCGCGAGATCCTTATTCCTGAAACCCACTAGGCGGAAAATCAGATTGAACAGGCAGGGCCGGGACGATGTCCTGGCCCTTTCGTTTTGGGCAGAATGGCGGTCCATTTGGCGATGGATAGCCGACGACAATGCCCCGTTATCGACTATCCATCGCGTTCGTGATGGGAATCAACTCACCGGGGGCTGGCCCCGTTTCCGACCAAGGACTAAGTGGATGCGTATGAAACATGCCCTGATCTCTGTCTTTTTCGCGCTGGCGGCCTTACCGGCCCATGCTCAGCAATTGTCCCTGCAGGAAATCTCGGGCTACCTGAACCGACTTCAGACGGCGCAGGGCGGGTTCACCCAGATCAATTGGGACGGGACGATCTCGACTGGGACCATCTATATCAAACGGCCGGGGCGGATGCGGTTCGAATATGCCCCACCGGACGCCAGCCTTGTCATTGCGGGTGGGGGATCCGTGGCGATCTTTGATCCAAGATCAAATGCAGGTCCGGACCGCTACCCCCTGAACCAGACCCCGCTGTCGATCATCCTGGCGCGTAATGTGGACCTGACCGGCGCGCGGATGGTGACAGGGCATACCTCGGACGGGTCTACGACAAGTGTCACGGCCCAAGATCCAGAAAACCCCGAATACGGAAGCATCACGATGGTCTTCACGTCCAATCCCGTCGAGCTTCGGCAATGGGTTGTCATTGACAGCAGCGGTCAGCAGACCGTCGTCATTCTGAACGACCTGCAATCGGGTGGGCAGATCGGCGACATCTTGTTCAACATTCAGGCCGCCGAACGAGCCTTCGGAAACTGACACTCTTGGACACGCCTCGGCGGGCTGCGCGCCCTATGCCCTGCCGCAAGCGGCCAGCTGGGCGTCGTAGAGCGCGGCTCGTGCTTCGAGTTCGCCGGCAATTCGGATCAGCCAGGATTTGCTGTTGTGGGACCCCCGGCGATATCCGGTCCGCCCCTCATGATAGGCAAGGTACTGGTTGCGGGTGTCTGACAAAGGGATGCCAAGCTCTCGGTTGCTGGCCGTCATGTACCATCCCATAAAGTCGGTCGCATCGCGGATGTCGTCGCGCCGCGACCGGCGGCCGCCTTCGTCGCCCTGGTATTCGGCCCAGGTTCCGTCAAGGGCCTGGCTATAGCCAAAAGCCGACGATTGGCGGCCGACCGGAATGACCCCAAGGGCATACCGATGCGGCGGCCGCGCATTCGCTATGAATTTGCTTTCCTGGTAGATGATGGCCATCTGAACGTGGATCGGCACGCCCCATTTCCGCTCTGTCGCCCGAAAGGCGCGCAGGTAGTTCGGGTGTTGCGCAACGATGCTGCATGCATTGTCCAACTCGCGCGGGGCGGCATATTCCCGATTGCCACACCCGGCCAACAAGGCCGTCAGGATCAAAGCGCGAAAGAGTCTGCTCATCGGCCTCTCGCTTTGTCATGTTTGTTTTCTGAAAGACTAGCCGATCTTGATCGCTCTGAAAACGGTCAAGAGGTCACAACAGGCAAGCAATCGCCGTTTTGCCTGCCCTACCTCCAAAACGCGGCCCGGTGCGGGATAACGGACTGTGGTTCTTGGCGCCACAGACTGTTTCGATGCAGAATCGGGCCTAAGCGTAGACATTCGGACATTTAAAGGCGTATCACGAACTCGGGGGTTCATAGACCATGCTAAAGACACGTGCGAAATATCATTTGGGACAAGTGGTGCGGCATCGCAAGCACCCGTTCCGGGGCGTCGTTTTCGACGTTGATGCGATGTTCAACAACACCGAGGAGTGGTATCAGGCCATCCCCGAAGAGAGCCGACCCGAAAGGGACCAGCCCTTTTACCACCTGCTCGCCGAAAATGACCAAAGCTACTACGTGGCCTATGTGTCCGAGCAGAACCTGGTTGCCGACTACTCCGGTCAGCCTGTGCAGCACCCCGATCTCGAAGATATCTTCGGGCCATTCGAAGACGGACAATACCCCTTGCAACTGCAGCTGAACTGAGGCTTTCGCCTCAGTAGCCTAGGGCGATGCCATCCTTTCGGGGGTCAGAACCGCCCCGCAACACGCCATCCTCACTGATCAAGATCATCTGTGCGCCGCCGATCGCCTGCGGTGGCACGATAACATCGTGCCCCAGGTCGGTCAGGCCCTGCCGGACGGCATCGGAATACCCCCGCTCAACCTTCAGTTTGCCCTTCTCGAAAAAGCAGCGTGGGCTGTCGATGGCAGCCTGAGCGTCCATGCCGAAGTCGATCATGTTGGTCAGCACATGGGCATGGCCGGTCGGCTGATAGCCGCCCCCCATTACTCCAAAGGACCCGCACACCCGGCCATTGTCCCTAAGCATGGCCGGAATGATCGTGTGCATCGGCCGCTTGCCCGGCCCGGCCTCATTGGGATGGCCCGGGATCAGATTGAACCCGCCGCCCCGGTTATGCAGCAGAATTCCGAATTTGTCCGATGCAACGCCGCTGCCGAAATCCTTGAAGACCGAATAGATCAGCGACACTGACATACGGTCCTTGTCGACGACCGTGATGTAGATCGTCTCTTTATGAACTTCCTCGGCCAGCGGGGCAGGAAAGGGCAGGGCCTTCTTGGGGTCGATCAAGGCAGCAAGCTTGGCTGCCGTTTCCGGCGCCAGCATATGCTCCAGCCGGGTGGTGTGATCGGGATCGGCGATGATCCGGTCCCGGGCATCATAGCCCAACTTGGCGGCCTCGGTCTCAAGATGCGCCCGCTCTACGCCAGTGGGGTCCATCGCGACCAGGTCGAAATGCTTGAGGATGTTCAAAAGCAGGATCGCCATGGCGCCCGATCCGTTCGGCGGATGCTCCAGTAACTCCAGCCCGCCATAGATGCCCGAGACGGGGGTGCCATAATCGGACCTGTTGCCGGCAAAGTCCGCAAGGGTATGCGTGCCGCCAATGGCAGTCAGGGCCTTGACCATATCCTCGGCCACCTCACCCTCATAAAATGCCTGAGGGCCGTCCAACGCGATGCGGCGCAGGACGTCGGCCTGGCCGGGTGCCCGGAAGAGCTGGCCAGTGGTAGGGGCCGCCCCGTTAATGAGGTAGTGTTGGCGTGCCACGCCCTTCAGCCGACCGTGGTGCAGCGCCCAGTCAGAGGCGGCGCGCGGGGCGACGGGAACGCCAGCTTCGGCGTAGTAAATGGCCGGTGCCAGGCTGGCGGCAAGACCCAACTTTCCATAGTCGGCGGCCATTTGGCAAAAGGCATCGACAGCGCCGGGGATGGTGATGGCCTCGGGCCCGTCAATCGGGATGGACGTATGCCCCGCAGCGCGGATGTGGTCCGGGTTCAGTCCGGCGGGGGCGCGTCCCGATCCGTTGATGGCGACGACGTCATCGGTTCCGGCCGGTGAGACGAGGGCAAAGCAATCGCCACCGATCCCGGTCATCGCTGGTTCGCACAGGCCCAGAACGACCGCCCCTGCAATGGCGGCATCGACGGCATTGCCACCGGCTTCTAGCATCTGGACGGCCACTTTCGCGGCCAGAGGATGAGAGGTGGCGCACATGCCATTGGTGGCAAGCGCCATTGAACGGCCGGGCAACTGGAAATCACGCATCTTGGTCCCTTTCGACTGGTGGGCGTAACCTAGCCTCAGACGGTGGGGATGCAATGGACTACAAGGGTAGGACCTCGACGCCACGCTACTGGGTGGGGGCTTTGTCACGTGACGCCGAGGGAAGCCATGCAGCTACCCCCCCTTGATGCGTGACAACCGGGGCGGGACCGTGATCAGATAAGGGCGGAAATACGGTATTGTTGTTCGGGCAGCAGAGCCCGGCTCAATTGCATGGAAGAAATAGATAAAATGCGAACGGTTGTGATCGTTGGAGCGGCAAGAACACCGATTGGAAGCTTTCAGGGGGTCCTGTCAGGGCTTCAGGCTCCGGTTCTTGGCGGTGTGGCGATTCGGGCTGCGCTAAATGGGGCCATGTTGAATGGGGCCGGGTTCAGGACGGTCGACGAGGTGCTGATGGGCTGCGTCCTACCGGCAGGGCAGGGTCAGGCCCCGGCGCGTCAGGCGGGTTTTGCCGCGGGGCTTGACGATACGGTCCCGGCAACGACGCTGAACAAGATGTGCGGATCGGGGATGAAGGCTGTGATGATGGCCGCAGACCAGATCGCGCTGGGCCGGGCTGGCATCGTGGTAGCGGGCGGAATGGAAAGCATGAGCAATGCCCCCTACCTCCTCCCCAAGATGCGACAGGGCGCGCGGCTCGGACATGGGCAGGTGGTCGATTCGATGTTTCTCGACGGGCTCGAGGACGCCTATGATACCGGGCGACTGATGGGCAGCTTTGCCGAGGACTGTGCAGACCGCTATGGGTTCAGCCGGGAGGCCCAGGATAACTTTGCTCTTTCGTCGCTGTCGCGGGTGCGCGCCGCGCAACAAAGCGGCGCCTTTGCAGCCGAAATCGCGGGCGTCCCACTGCAAGGGCGACAGGCCGACACAGTCCTGCTCGACGAACAGCCCGAGCGTGCCCGGCCCGACAGAATCCCGACACTGCGACCTGCCTTTCGGGAGGGGGGCACCATCACGGCGGCGAATGCCTCGTCCATCTCGGACGGTGCGGCGGCGCTGGTCATTGCAGCAGAACAGGTGGCGCGGGCACGCGGTTTGACTGTTCGTGCTAGGATCATGGGGCATGCCAGCCACGCCCAGGCGCCCGGCCTCTTCACAACCGCCCCGGTGCCCGCGACGCAAAAGCTTTTGCGAAAACTTGGCTGGGCTGTCGACGATGTCGATCTTTGGGAGGTGAACGAAGCTTTTGCCGTCGTTCCCATGGCATACATGGCCGAACTTGGCGTACCGCATGAAAAGCTCAATGTGAACGGCGGGGCCTGTGCCCTGGGGCATCCCATCGGGGCGTCAGGTGCGCGCATTCTTGTGACACTCCTCCACGCTATGGAAGCGCACAGCGCTAAGAAGGGCATCGCTGCAATATGCATCGGAGGCGGCGAGGGGACCGCTATTGCTATCGAGCGGGATTGACCCGGGTCTTCGGATCCAAAATATCCTCGGGGGTGAAGTGGCCAAAGGCCAAGAGGGGGCAGAAGGCCCCCTTTTTTGGAAAGGACCGCTTGAATGCGCGTGGACTATGACATTCTTGCCGCGACCGTCGCCGCCCTGACAGAAGGGGAAGATGACGCCATTTCACTTATGGCGACGATCGTCTGCGAGGTTCATCACTCGGACGCAAGGTTTGACTGGACCGGTTTTTATCGCGTGGTCGCGCCTGACCTGCTCAAGATCGGGCCGTATCAGGGCGGGCATGGTTGCCTCGTGATTCCCTTCTCTCGGGGGGTCTGCGGTGCGGCCGCGCGCACGGGGCAAGTTCAGCTTGTCCCGGACGTGGATGCCTTCCCCGGCCACATTGCCTGTGCCAGCAGCACCCGTTCGGAGATCGTCCTGCCGGTCCGGGGCAAGGACGGTCAACTCCTCGCGGTCTTTGATATCGACAGCGATCAGCCAGACGCTTTCGACCAGGAAGATGCAGACCGTCTGCAATCCATTCTTGCGGGTGCATTCGCCGAGACCGTTGTCTGTTTTTGAGTATTTGGGACGAAGCGAAGCGGCAGCGTGAAATTTGTGTTGGCAATTTCATGTCGCCGTGTCAGCGTGAAATCTGACCTGCTGATTTCACGGATGCCATGCGCCACGAACTTCCTCCGGAAAACCGCACCCTTGGTGCTGATCTGCGTGCCCTTCGCCGGGCCCGGGGGATTACGTTGCAGGATCTGGCGGACCGTCTTGGCCGTTCCGTGGGATGGTTGAGCCAGGTCGAGAGGGACCTGTCGACACCGGGGATTGCCGATCTGCGCCAGATCGCCAAGGTCCTCGATGTATCGGTATCGAGCCTGTTCCGGGCCAATGCCGCGCCGGGTGAGGACGGATTGATAGTCCGCCAGGCAGCCCGCCGCCCGATCGGGTCCCGCGAGGCAGGTTTGGTCGAGGAGTTGCTGTCGCCCGATCTTACCGACGATTTCGAGATGGTTCATTCAACCTTTGCACCGCATGCCGAGATTGCGGACCCGGTCTGCCGTCCCACCCAGGAGGTGGGCTATGTCGTTTCGGGCAAGCTTGACCTGTGGATTTCGGATCGTCTGTTTCACCTTGGCCCGGGCGATAGCTTTCGCATTCGGGGTGAGCCGTTTCGCTGGGTGAATCCCCATGATGTCGCTTGCGTGGTGATCTGGGTCATCGCCCCCCCGGTCTATTGAGGAGAACGTCGATGCTCAGGGGATCCTGCCTGTGTGGTGCCATCCGGTTCGAGGCGAAGGGCCCGACCCGTGATCCGGCGGCCTGTCATTGTAGCCAGTGCCGCAAACAGTCCGGTCACTATTGGGCCGCCGTGAGCGTCGATCTGGCCGATCTGACCCTCACGGGCGCCCCCAGCTGGTACGAGGCAAGTCCGTTGGCCAAGCGCGGCTTTTGTCCGGCCTGCGGATCCTTTCTGTTCTGGAAGGGTCATGACGAGGACGAAATAGGGGTTGCCATGGGTGCCCTCGATGGCCCGACCGGCCTCCGCCTCGAGCGTCATATCTTTGTCGAGGACAAGGGTGACTACTACGACCTGACCGACGGTCTGCCCCAGGAGGCGCAGGAATGATCCTGGTTGTCCGTTGCGCGGTTCTGAGCTGCAAACATGATGATGGTGGTCGTCGTCGCCCATGCGACCTGCCACCAACCGATAAAGGGAGACAATGATGGCGGACTTTCCGACGCAGGCGCGTGTGGTGATTATCGGAGGCGGGGCTGTCGGCGTGTCGGCCCTGTATCATCTGGCCAAGGCCGGTTGGACCGATTGTGTCCTGTTGGAAAAGAATGAATTGACCGCCGGCAGTACCTGGCACGCAGCGGGCAATTGTCCGTCATTCTCGACCTCTTGGGCGGTCATGAATATGCAGCGCTATTCCTTGTCGCTGTATCGTGGACTGGCCAAAGAGGTCGATTATCCCATGAACTACCACGTCAGCGGATCCGTCCGCCTGGGCCATTCCAAGGAGCGCATGCAGGAATTCGAGCGCGCCCGGGGGATGGGTCTGTCGCAGGGAATGTCCCTTGAGATGATGCAGGTCGAGGACATCAAGGGCCGCTATCCGTTCATCGAGACACACGATCTTGCCGGTGCGCTCTATGATCCGGATGATGGTGACATCGACCCCGCCCAGCTGACACAGGCGCTTGCCAAGGGTGCCCGCCAGATGGGGGCGCAGATCCTGCGCTTTACCCCTGCGACAGGTGTGAGCAAGGCTGGTGACGAGTGGATCGTTCACACCGAAAAGGGCGACATCCGCTGTGAAAAGGTCGTCAACGCGGCTGGCTACTATGCCCAACGTGTTGGAGAATGGTTCAAGCCCTACGGCGGTCGCACGGTCCCAATGGCCGTGATGAGCCACCAGTTCTTTTTGACCGAGCCGATTGCAGAGCTGGAGGCCTGGACAGCCGAGAACGGCAAGTTGCCCCTGCTGCGTGACGTCGACAGTTCCTACTACCTGCGCCAGGAAAAGACCGGCTTCAACCTTGGTCCCTATGAGCGCAACTGCAAGGCTCATTGGGTTGATCCGTCGGACCCGATGCCTGAGGACTTTTCCTTCCAGCTCTATCCGGACGACCTGGAGCGGCTGGAGTGGTATATCGAGGATGCCATGGCCCGAGTGCCCCTTCTGGGCACCTCTGGCGTCAGCCGGGTGATCAACGGTCCTATTCCCTATGCCCCGGACGGCCTGCCCTTGCTTGGCCCGATGCCGGGTGTTCGCAATGCTTATGAAGCCTGCGTGTTTACATTTGGCATCACGCAGGCGGGCGGTGCGGGCAAAGTGCTGGCCGAGTGGGTCACCGAGGGCCAGACCGAATGGGATATGTGGTCCTGCGACCCCCGTCGCTATACCGACTATACCGATCCGGAGTATTGCGTGGCCAAGGCTATGGAGGTCTATGGTCACGAATACGCCATGCATTTCCCCTGGCACCGCTGGCCCGCTGCGCCGAACCGCAGGACGTCATCCTTGCACGACCGACTTGAAGCAGCTGGAGCGCAATTCGGTGCATACAACGGTTGGGAACGGGCGAACTGGTTTGCAAAGCCCGGCGACGATACATCGGAAACCTCGACCCAGACCTGGGAGCGGGCGGGTCCGTGGGAGCCTCGTATTCGTGCCGAGGCCGAGGCGGTGCGCGATCACTGCGGTGTCCTGGCGATCTCGGGCTTTTCCCGGTTCGAAGTTGAGGGGCCGGGCGCACGGGCCTTTGTCGATAGCCTGACCTCGGGCAGGTTGCCAAAGGAGGGCCGTGTGGGCTTGGGGTATTTCCCGGACGCCCGGGGTCGCATCGTGACCGAGATGTCGGTGATCGTGAAAGGCGGTGACCACGTTGGATTGATTACCGCAGGGACGGCCCAGTGGCACGACAGCGAGCATCTGTGGCGTCAGGCACCGAAGGGCATCACTGTCACCGACCATTCCGACGAGATGGAGTGCCTTTTGGTAACCGGGCCGAAAGCACGTGATGTCCTTGGCCCCCTGACGGATGCCGGTCTGAACCTGCCCTGGTTGTCGGTCCAGACCGGCTGCACTCTGGCCGGCCGTCCCTGCAGCCTGTTGCGGGTTTCCTTTGCCGGGGAACTGGGTTGGGAGGTGCATTGCCCGATTGGAGATGCCCCCGCGATCTGGGACGCGGTCACCCAAGCCGGGGCGACGCCCTTTGGCATGTTCGCCCTCAATTCCCTGCGGGTCGAGAAGGGATACCGCGCCTGGAAAGGCGATCTGTCGACGGATTACACCCTGTTGGAAGGCGGGCTGGACCGTTTTGTCGACTGGTCGAAGTCCTTTGTGGGCAAGGCTGCCCTTGAGGCGGAGAAACAGCGGGGCGTGAAGAAGCGGTTCACCCTGCTGACCCTGGACAGCCCGGGTGCAGCCGATGCCCCGTATATGTCAACGATCTGGCAAGACGGGGCGTTGGTCGGTGAGACGACGAGCGGTGCCTGGGGCTACCGGACCGGGCAATCGGTCGCCCTGGCGATGTTGCGCCCTGATCTTTGCGCCAAGGGAACCAAGGTCGAGGTGGAGATTTTCGGGGAACGTTTCCTGGCCACGGTCCAGGGCGACGCGCCGCTTTGGGATCCGCAGAATGACCGGCTTCGGGCATAGGGGGCTTTGCCCCCGGCCTTCGGCCTCCCCCAGAATATTTATGGCAAGAAAAAACGATCTTCGGGATGCCGCCTTGCCCCCTGTGCAGGCCCTTCCGTTCCTTGAAACCCGTCCCGGGGCGGCTGTGATCATCGCCGTTCACCCGCCCGAATCCGGAGAGAGAAATCCATGACTCTGCCCACTCATGCCCGTGCTGTCATCATCGGTGGCGGGATCGTCGGCTGTTCGGTTGCCTATCATCTGGCCCGGCTAGGCTGGAGCGATGTCGTCCTTCTGGAACGCAAGGCCCTGACATCGGGCACCACCTGGCATGCGGCCGGACTGATTGCGCAGCTGCGCAGCACGGCCAACATGACCCGGTTGGCAAAGTATTCTCAGGAGTTGTACGGCGGCCTTGAGGCCGAGACTGGCCTGGCGACCGGTTTTCGCCGCGTTGGTTCTATCACTGTGGCCCTGACGGCGGAGCGGTTGGAGGAGATCACCCGCCTTGCTGCCATGGCCCGGGCCTTTGGCGTCGAGGTCGACGAGATAACGACCCGCGAGGTGGGCGAGCGCTATCCGCATCTGAACGTTCAGGGGGTCACGGGCGGGGTCTATCTGCCCAAGGACGGTCAGGGCGATCCTGGCAACATCGCCCTTGCCCTTGCCAAGGGCGCCCGCATGCGAGGGGCGGTTATTGCCGAACGAACCCGCGTCACCGAGGTCCTGAAGACTGGCCGTCGTGTGACCGGTGTCCGCTGGGACACCGGCACCGAACAGGGAGAAATTGCCTGTGACATGGTCGTCAACTGCGCCGGTATGTGGGGCCGTGAGGTTGGCCTGATGGCGGGCGTCAATGTCCCCCTGCAGGCTTGCGAGCATTTCTATATCGTCTCCGAGCCTGTTGCCGGGCTGGAGCAGCTGCCTGTCCTTCGGGTGCCCGACGAATGTGCCTATTACAAGGTCGAGGCGGGCAAGATGATGCTGGGCGCCTTTGAGCCGGTGGCCAAGCCCTGGGGCCTGTCGGGCATTTCGGAGGACTTTGAGTTCGACCAGCTACCGGAAGATTTCGACCACTTTGAACCGGTGCTGGAGGCGGCGGTGTCCCGCATGCCGATGTTGGCTGAAGCCGGCATCCATACCTTTTTCAACGGTCCCGAGAGTTTCACACCTGATAATGCCTACCACCTGGGTCTTGCCCCGCAGATGGACAATGTCTGGGTGGCGGCCGGTTTCAACTCTATCGGCATCCAGTCTGCCGGGGGGGCCGGGATGGCTTTGGCCGCCTGGATGGACACGGGCGAGAAGCCCTTTGACCTGGGCGACGTCAATATTGCCCGTATGCAGCCGTTCCAGGGTAACCGCCGATACCTCAAGGACCGGGCGACCGAGGCGCTGGGTCTGCTTTATGCTGATCACTTTCCCTATCGTCAGAAGGCGACTGCCCGAGGTGTCCGCCGCACACCGTTCCATGCCCAGCTTGATGCACGGGGCGCCGTCTTTGGTGAGATTGCGGGCTGGGAGAGGGCGAACTGGTTCGCCAGACCCGATCAGGAGCGGATCTATCGCTATTCCTGGAAGCGTCAGACCTTCTTTGAAAATGTGGCGGCAGAGCTTGCCGCAGTGCGAACAGGTGTTGGCCTTTACGACATGTCCTCGTTTGGCAAGTTGCGGGTTGAGGGGCGGGATGCGGAGGCTTTCCTCAACCGGGTCTGCGGGGCGGATATGTCGGTGCCGGTGGGCAAGATCGTCTACACCCAGTTCCTCAATCGGACGGGAGGTATCGAGGCCGATGTGACCGTGACCCGGCTGAGCGAGACGGCCTATCTGGTGGTTACCCCCGCTGCCACCCGGCTGGCGGATGAGACATGGATACGCCGTCATTTGGGCGAGGCTCATGTGGTCATCACTGACGTAACAGCAGGCGAAGGCGTGCTGGCGATCATGGGGCCGAAGGCGCGGGACGTGTTGCAGGCCGCATCGCCAAATGACTTTTCAAACGCAGCCAATCCCTTCGGGACTGCCCAGGAGATCGAACTTGGTTACGGCCTCGCCCGGGTGCACCGGGTCAGCTATGTGGGCGAGCTGGGCTGGGAGGTCTATGTCAGCGCCGATATGGCGGTCCATGCCTTCGACACGCTTTGGGAGGCGGGACAGGAACATGGGCTGACCCTTTGCGGAATGCACATGATGGATTGCGCCCGGAGCGAGAAGGCCTTTCGTCACTTTGGCCACGATATCACCAGTGAAGACCATGTGCTGGAGGCAGGCCTGGGATTTGCGGTGTCGAAGACCAAGGCGGACTACATCGGGCGCGACGCGGTCGAGCGCAAGCGTGAGGCCGGACTGGACCGCAGGCTGGTGCAGTTCATGCTGCAGGATCCCGCGCCGTTGCTTTATCACAACGAGCCAATCCTGCGGGATGGCCAGATCGTTGGCCATCTGACCTCGGGGGCTTATGGCCACCACCTAGGTGGTGCGGTCGGGTTGGGCTATGTTCCTTGCAAAGGGCAGAGCGCGGCGGAGGTTCTGGCCAGCGACTACGAAATCGACGTGGCGGGCCAGAGGGTGAAGGCGACTGCGTCGCTAAAGCCGCTTTACGATCCCATGGGCGACCGCGTGCGCATGTAAGGCGGGTCCTGACCCGCCAGCAGTTCTGGGGGGGTGGGTTGAAACCCACCTTACCCTGTGGTGTGAGGGGGCGGTAAGGTGGGTCCCCGACCCACCGCCCTTTCCAGGAGCCTCCCTTGGACGCCATCTATGCCCCGCCTCAGGACCCGCTTGTCATCCTGCACCATGATCACGAAGTGATCCTGCTCGATAAGCCGGCGGGCCTGTTGTCGGTGCCGGGCAAGGGCCCTGAGCTGGCCGATTGCCTCATATCCCGGCTGCAAGCGGTGTTTCCCGATGCCCTTCTGGTGCACCGGCTGGACCGGGACACGTCGGGCGTCATGATCTTTGCCCTGACCCCTCATGCCCAGCGCCACCTGGGTCTGCAGTTCGAGAAACGCTACACCAAGAAGACCTATATCGCCCGGGTCTGGGGCAGGCTGGCCGAAAAGACGGGTACCGTCGATCTGCCCCTGAACGTGGACTGGCCGAACCGCCCCCGCCAGATGGTGGACCACGAGAACGGGCGTCAGGCCATCACCGACTGGCGCCTTGTCCGGGCAAGCGATACGGAAAGCCGGGTCCGTCTGATGCCCCGGACCGGGCGGTCCCACCAACTGCGTGTACACATGCTCGAAATCGGTCATCCCATTCTGGGCGACCCGTTCTATGCAACGGGCCCGGCGCGCGCGTTCCCCCGCCTTATGCTGCATTCCGAAACACTCCAGTTTCGACACCCCGACGGGGGCAAGGGGACCCGGGTCACGGCACCCTGTCCGTTTTGAGTTTGGCCGCCGTCCCGGACCTTGTCTTGACAGCCCCAGCCGGGCGGCGCAGTGAAACAGCGAACGGAGGATAACAATTTGAGCGGCTTTGTATTCTCCGACACCGGATCGCTTCTGGCCGCTGTTCTGGCGGTCACGCTGGTCGGGCTTTCCAAGGGCGGACTTGGGGGGGCTATGGCCCTGTTGGGCATGGGGGTCATGTCGCTTGTCATTTCGCCGGTGCAGGCCGCCGGAATTCTGCTGCCCATTCTGATCGTCATGGATGTCGTCAGCCTGTGGTCCTGGTGGGGCAAATGGGACCTGCGCACCATGCGCATCATGTTGCCCGGCGCGCTTCTGGGGATCGGGGTCGGCTGGCTGACCGCCGCAATGGTGTCGGACGGTGCCGTCCGTCTGATCGTGGGTGTGATTGCCCTGGTTTTCGTCGCGCGCTGGGCGCTTAGTTCGTCGGCCAGCCGCA
This sequence comes from uncultured Paracoccaceae bacterium, assembly GCA_937916485.1. Next base: position 47,704 of record CALFSV010000065.1, read on the forward strand.
ACGTGGCGCACCCTCACCGACCGGGCCTTGCCCTGTTCTGGAGCACGATTTCGGGCTACACCAGCTTTGTCGCCCATGCCGGTGGACCGCCCTACCAGATCTACACCATGCCCCTTCGCATGGCCCCGGCCGTCTTTACATCGACCAGTGTAGCCGTCTTTGCCATCGTCAACTTGGTCAAGCTTGTCCCCTATGCCGCGTTGGGCCAGTTTGACACAGGCAACCTCGTGACCTCGGCGGTCCTTATGCCATTGGCCGCCGTGTCCACCCTCATCGGGGCGGCCATCGTCCGCAGGATCAAGGCCGAGGTGTTCTATCCCATCATGTATGCGATGATCCTGGTCGTCTCTCTCAAGCTGATCTGGGATGGCATCTGGGCCCTTTGATCCGGCCTGTTTGCGCTATCGGTTTTCGTTGCGCCGACTTGAATGCAGGCTATGGTGCCCTCCAGAATCCAGTTCGGGAGGTCGGCCATGACAGTGCGCGCAGTCGTTTGGGGTGAGAACATCCATGAGCGCGAAAACAAGGTTGTTGCCGGGGTTTATCCTGACGGCATGCACAACGCGATTGCCGCCGGTCTGAATGCCGACCCCGGTATCACGGCCACCACCGCCACCCTGCAGGAACCCGAGCACGGTCTGCCCGAGCATCGCCTTGCCCAGACCGATGTTCTGCTTTGGTGGGGGCATGCCGCCCATGGTGCCGTCGACGACGCGGTGGTTGAGCGGGTGGTCGAACATGTCTGGTCCGGCATGGGCCTGATCTGCCTGCACTCTTCGCATTTCGCCAAGGTTTTCAAGCGCCTGATGGGCACCCCCTGCAACCTCACCTGGCGCGAAGCCGGTGAGCGGGAGCGGCTTTGGGTCACCTCCCGCAATCATCCGATCACCCGTGGTCTGCCCGATCACTTTGAGCTGGAAAACGAAGAGATGTATGGTGAGCCGTTTGGCGTGCCGGACCCGCTTGAGACGGTCTTTGTCAGCTGGTTTCAGGGGGGCGAGGCGTTCCGCTCTGGCCTGACCTGGCGAAGGGGGGCCGGAAATGTGTTCTACTTCCGCCCCGGCCACGAAACCTACCCAACCTATTACGACCCCAACATCCAGTTGATCCTGCGGAACGCTGTCCACTGGGCCCACAACCCTGCACCCCGTCTGACGGGGGTGACCGATGCGCCCAACGTGCCGGTTGAAGTGGCGCTAGAACCGATAGAGGCGCGCGGTCCAAAGCTGCACGCCGATGGTGAGGACGGCTTCAGATGATGCCGGTCCGTGTCCTGATCCTAGGAACCGGCGGCATGGCCAATTCCCATGCCGAGGCTTACGCCGCCATACCTGGTGTTACTGTCGTTGCCGGGGTCGACACCGATCCTGACCGGCTCGCCGAGTTTCAGGCCCGGCACGATGTTGAACGCGGGTTTGCCTCAGTCGCGGAGGTGCTGGAATGGGGCGCGTTCGATGCCGTTTCCAACGTCACCCCTGATCCTGTTCACTTCCCCACCACTCTTCCGTTGCTACAGGCGGGCAAGCATGTCCTGTGTGAAAAGCCTTTGGCCGTGAATGCGGCCGATGCGGATGCAATGACAGTCGCGGCCAGGGCCGCAGGTGTCGTGAATATGGTGAACCTATCTTATCGAAATGTCCCGGCCCTTGGTCAGGCTGCGGCGATGGTGGCTGCAGGCGATCTGGGCGAAATTCGGCATTTTGAGGCGGCCTATCTGCAAAGCTGGCTGACCCAGCCCGCCTGGGGCGAATGGTCGGAGGAGGCCAAATGGCTTTGGCGATTGTCCACACAGCATGGATCTCTGGGCGTGTTGGGCGATGTGGGTGTGCATATCCTGGACTTTGCCACCTTTGCCGCCGGTCTTGATGTCACGGACGTTTCTTGCCGTCTGACGACGTTTCACAAAGCGCCAGGAGACCGGATTGGCGACTATGTTCTGGACGCCAATGACAGTTTCGTCATGCACCTGTCGCTCGACAATGGGGCGACGGGCGTTGTGCATGCCAGCCGGATGGCATCGGGTCACATCAACGATCTGTCGCTGCGTCTGTTCGGCACCAAAGGTGGCCTCGATGTCAGGTTCGAAAATGGACAAAGCAAGCTGCGCGCCTGTCTGGAACCGGACCTTCAGTCGGGGATCTGGCATGATGTTCCGACGCCTGCCGTTCTGACGAATTACGAACGCTTTATCGCGGCGATCCGGTCTGGTGACGAAGTGCGTCCCGATTTTGCGCGGGGGGCGACTTTGCAACGGGTGCTGGACCTCGCAGTCGAATCCGACGCGAAAGGGTGTGTCAGTCTGCAGGTCAGGAACGACTGACCCTTGCCAAATCGCGCCACTGTTGGGCAGTATGAGTTGTTACTGGGTGAAGTGAGCGGTTATGACCAAAGACGGGCCTTCTGCCATCTTCTTCCACCCCGATGCGATCGAGGGAGAGAGGCGTGACCTTGTCGGTCGCCGCTCGGCGGGCCAAAGCTTTTTGCGCGGCTGGTTGGCCCATGCCGGTGGCGACTCTCTTCAGGTCGTGGTCGAAGGAAAGGCAGATGGTGCCGCCTTTGACAAGGTCGCTCGCGCCCTGGGCGAAACCCGCCCGATCTATGTCACAGTGCTGAAGTCGGGTGCAGAGCTTGGCAAGCTTGGCACCATTTTCTTTCCGACCCCCGGTTTCCATAGGGCTACTTGGCAAAGACTGCGCCAAGGGGCGTCCAGTTGTTCCCTTGTCGGGATCACGCATACAGTTTCGACCCGTCGCATCATCGAGGGTCTGCACCACCTGCTGGCCGAACCGGTTGAGAGTTGGGATGCGATCATCTGCACTTCGCAGGCCGTTCAGTCTGTCGTGATGGGACAGTTCGAACGGGAAGCCGCCTATTTCCGCAATCGCTTTGGCGCGGTCCACATGCCCCAGCCCCGTCTGCCGGTGATACCCTTGGGGGTCCACCAGGCGGACTTTGCCCCCCGTCCCGGCGGCCGGGAAGCGATGCGCAAGGCGCAAGGGACGCATGACGAGGCCGTTGTCGTGATGACGATGGGCCGAACCAGCGTGATCGAAAAGGCCAATCCGATCCCGATGCTACTGGCCCTGAATCAAGCCGCCGAACGTACCGGTCGCGACGTCCATCTGTGGATGGCCGGCTGGGCAAGCCGACCAGAGGAAGAGGCCCTTTACCGTGAGGCTGCCGAGACGCTGGGCGGAAGGGTGACTGTCCAGATGCTGGATGGCCGTGATCCGGATATCCGTCGCGACATCTGGGCGGGTGCCGATATCTTTACCCTGCCATCGGACAGCATTCAGGAGACCTTTGGCCTTGTCCCGATCGAGGCGATGGCGGCTGGCCTACCGGTTGTGATGCCCGACTGGGACGGGTTCCGCGACACCGTCCTGCATGGCGAGACGGGGTTTCTTGTGCCAACCCGTATGGCGCTGCCCGGGACAGGTACCGAGATCGCCCGCCGCTTTGCGGATGGACGCGACGGTTATCTTCAATACCTTTCGCTGGTCCAGTCTCAGGTCCAGATTGACGTACCAAGCTATGCAGAGGCTTTTGAGACCCTGATCCGCGATCCCGAGCTAAGGCAACGAATGGGGGCCCGGGCCTCGGCGCACGTTGCACAGTGTTTGGATTGGAAGGCCGTCATTCCCCAATATCTCGCCCTTGCGGAAGAATTGCGGAAGGTTCGCGAAGAGGTTCCTCCGGAACCGGGCCTGAACCCTATGGAAGCCGATCCGTTCGTGGCCTATCGGCAGTATCCGACATCGACGATCCGGCCAGATGATTATGTGACAATGGTTGGACAGCCGGATGCGGCCAGCATCGACCTTCACGACAGGCTCAGCGCCCGTCAGCTCTTCAATCGCCACGCCGTCCCGTTGGAAGATCTGTTGCGGGCCTGCGACTGGCTGGAAAAGAACGGCCCATCCCGCGTTGCCGAACTGGCCACAGGTCTAAACGTTTCGGTTAACCGTTCCATGATAATCGTGCTGATACTGGCCAAGTCGGATATGGTTCGTCTGCCGCCACTGGACGTACCCCGCCCGATGCGGAGCTAGGGATAAAAGCAACATGAAGCTTTCGGTGAGTTTTGAAGATACCCGTGAAGGCAGCGGAAAAACCAGCGGCCCGGTAACGGTTGGATGGTTCCTGAACGAGCGCAAGGCCAGCATCGTCTATCTGCCGCCCGAGCGGGTCCGCTCTGTCGATCTTAACCGCAGGCACGCCAAGTCCGCCTCGCGCTGCCCGGCGGTCATCAATATGGAAAGCCGCTACTTTCTGATCCGCTGCCCCTTCGATATCAACATCGGCTTTTTTCGGGACGACAAGGGCAAGCCCGCACTGCGCAACCTGAGTGGCGAGGCGAGCACGATCCGAGGCTCGAAGTTGAGCGAGAAACTGCACCTGACAAGCGAGGTCGAATGGCGCCATCCCGAGGTGCCGACGATCCAGCTGGCTTTGCCCTATGTCTTTGTTGCGGACGAACCCGTCTACATGACCCAGGTTTCGCCCTTCATGCACTATTCCAAGGACCCATTGCCCGGCACGATCTTTGGTGGGCGCTTTCCGATCAATGTTTGGCCCCGCCCCCTCATGTGGGCGTTTGAGTGGCATGACCCGTCGCGCCCGATCAAGATCAGCAGGGGCGACCCCCTGTTTTACGCAGGCTTCGAGACCCTTCCACAAGAGCGCAGCGTGGCAGTGGTCGAAACCGAAGTAACCCCCGAGCTTGAAGCCTACCTCGAGATGATCGCAGGCGCGGTCAACTACGTGAACCAGACCTTCTCATTGTTCGAGGCGGCCGAGGCCCGGCGTCCAGAGACGCTTTTGTCCCCAGTTAAAAGGAAGAGTACGAACGGTTCATGAGTAATGAGTTGGCAAAGGCCGCGCGGCAGGAAACGCTCGCGGCCCTTCGAGCCAAGGCCCTTGCCGCGCATCGGCAAGACAAGCTCGACGAAGCGAAAGAGCTTTACAGAAGATATCTTGCGACTGAGCCGGGCGATGCACTGGTCTGGTCCAATCTTGGTGCCTTGCTGCGCAAGGAGGGCGCACATATCCTCGCGCGGGCTGCCCAGCGCCGCGCCTACGAGCTGAGCCCCGAGCTTGAGGCCGTTCGCGCCAATCTTGCCAACATCCTCGCCGATCTTGGCGACGCGGGAGAAGCGTTGGAATTACGGCAAACGGTAAGTGCAGACCGTCCCGACCACGCCGAGACGAAGGCCATGATCGGCAAATCCCTTCGCAGCCTTGGCCGCTATGACGACGCCGTTGCCTATCTGGGCAAGGCCTGGGCAGACCATCCCGATTATCCCGAACTTGGCATTCAGCTGGCCATGTCACAGCTTGCGGCAGGCGACTATGCCACAGGATTTCGAAACTTTGACGTTCGCTGGCAGACAAACGAACTGACCCCTCGCAACATGACCAAGCCCAAGTGGGATGGCAGCCTGCTTGATGGCAAGCGCATCCTGGTCATGCCTGAACAGGGTTATGGCGATGGGATTGCCTTTGCCCGTTTCTTGCCAACCTTACAGCGGTTCAACCCTGCCAAGGTGATGATGCTCACGGAAAAGCCTGTGGCACGGCTGTTTGACGGGGTCGCTGGTGCCGACTGGGTCGGTCCTCAGATGCCGGAACCCGATGACTATGATGTCTGGACCAACATCATGGACCTTCCTCCGCTGCACTTTGATGTTGAGCCGGCGGTGCCCGCGCCAACCGTTCTGAGTGTGCCCGAGGATTCGCAGGCCCGGGCGCGGGCTGTCACCCGCCCCTTTGAGGACCGGTTTCGCGTCGGTGTCGTCTGGACGGGGTCCCTGACCTACCGGGGTAACCGATACCGTTCTTTTTCGCATACAGAGTTTCACAGCCTTGTCGACCTGCCCGCACTGCAGCTTTTCTCGCTCTACAAGGGGCCAGAGACAAAGTTGCTACATGCGGACGGTACCGCCAATTTGATCATGGATGTCGGCAGCCTTGACCGCGATTTTGCCGATTGTGCTGCCATGATGCAGCGGATGGACCTCGTCATCACCTCTGATACTGCGACCGCCCATCTGGCCGGGTCGCTTGGTGTGCCGGTCTGGGTGCTGTTGCATTGGGATCCGTTCTGGATGTGGGGCCATGAAGGTGTCACGACCCCCTGGTACCCGTCGATGCACCTGATCCGGCAGAATGCCCCCAGGGACTGGGCGAATGTCTTTGTCCGGGTGAGAAGCAAGTTGGCCGAGTTGATCGAACGATGGGGAGGGATGAATGCGACATAGGGCCAAAGACCATACTGATGCTGCGCTGGCCCTGTTGGCATGGCTTTGGGATGCGACGGTCTGGATGTCGCGATGACGCCGTCAGAACGGATACAGAGGGCGCAGCAGGACCTGGCCGAGGCCGAGGGGCAAATACTTGCCATGCTCAAGTCAGAGCGAAGCCGCCGCCGTGGCAACCTTGTGCGCCAACTGCACGAAGTTCGCCGGATGCGCGGTGGGACAGCCTATCCCTACGTTTCGCAGGCGGGACAGGACACAGTCGTAGACCAACTCTTCAGGGCAAAGCGGTCCGGAACCTTTGTGGACATCGGTGGATACGACGGCGTTTCAGGCTCTAACACCCTATTCTTCGAACAATGGCGCGGGTGAACCGGGGTCTTGGTAGAGCCTGTCCCAGCCCAACGGGATCGCGCTGCGGCCCGGCGGCAATGCCCCTGCCTGGGTTATGCTGTCGCCGCCAGTGACGGCGAGGCAGAGTTTCTTGAGATTACGGCAGGGTTCACCCAGATGAGCGGTCTAGTCGAAAGCTATGACCCCGCCCTAAAGGATCGCGTCCGCGAAGACGTTCGGCATCAGGAGAACCTGATCAGGGTCCAAACCCGGACGCTTAGCCGTATTTTGACCGAGGCAGGACTGGACCACCCCGATTTCGTGTCCCTTGATATCGAAGGCGGCGAGGTTGCTGTACTGTCCGCTTTCCCATTTGAAAGGCATCGCGTCGGCATTTGGGCCATCGAAAACAATACGGGCACGCCAGAGATCAGGACGATCATGCAAGCCGCCGGCTATGATCTGGTCGAGTTCTGCGGACCAGACGAATTGTGGCGTCGACGAGACCTTTGATTTGCTTTTGAAACGTTAACAGCCCGCTATCGCTACATCCGCTATCTCTTGCCTCAGGTGAGTGGAAAGGTGGTGATATGAGTGCAAAGGCAAATGCGCCCATCATAATCAAGCGCAAGAAGGTTGTGGTCGGCGGTGGGCACCACGGTGGGGCATGGAAGGTTGCCATTCGTCCCGTCCTTCCATTTTAGGGCGCCTTTGGCGCCAAGCGTTTCGGGTCGCCGCCATAAGCGGCCTGAACTGTCATTCTGACCAATGCGGTCCCCCGAACGTTGGGACGACTGCGCCATCCAAGACGATGCAGTGCCATTCTGATACCATGCTCCTAACGAAGCCCTAACGGGCCCGGTTCGGCTTGCGCGGATTTTAATCAACACATTCTGGTATTTATGCCTTTCTCTCGATGATATTCGGCCTTTCGCCAATCTTAGCGCGCTGTCCTGATTTATCATAAGTTTCAAAGGCCTGCGAAAGATTGCGCAGGACGTCTATCCTATTCTGGCCCGCGCGGGCACCCAAAATTGCCGCGCTCAGTAACCTTTGATTTCTGTCAATCCGTTCGGCGATTGGGCGCAGGTCGTTCGCCTGCAACGCCAGCGACGGCAACTGTGTCAGGAGATCCCACTTCTCGGGGCCAAGCTGATCCAAAACGACGTAGTCCCCGGCGATCAGAGCCGAGCGCTCACGGTCAAGAAGTGTCAGTAGTGGACGCGTTGATGTGCTAGGCATCGCGACGCGCTTTCATGATTTCGAAGAGCGATTCTGCCAGACCGATGCCCCCGGCCGCGACCATTTCTCTGGCCTGAGCGTCGCGCAGAAAGGAAGCAAAGTGCTCCTCTCCGGGTCCGCCGGCAAAGCCTTGTGCGGCCCCGTCAAGCCCAGCCGATTTAAGCATTTCGGAAAGGAATCCTGCTTCAAGTTTCATTGCCGCCTCGCGCAAGCGGCCGTCGTCCTGAGAAAGAGCCTCCAGTCCAATTGTGGGTGCAGCTGTCAGGTTGTTGTTTGTAATCATGGAAATCTCCAATTCGATCTAGTTTCCGCAGATTGCACCCGAAGCAGTAAAGATTTCGGTAAGTCTCTTCCGATAATGTTCAGGAAATTCATCCGCATCGGAGAACTGATGTTTCCTGTACCTTTCCATGACTCTGCCCATTCCCCGGATGGCGCCAACTCCGTGTCCAAACTGGGCATGGCTGAAGTCAAACAAGGTCCACAAGAAGTTGATGCCAAGCTGGCTAGGGCGACCTTTGGTAAGGTCTTTGACGAAGACATGCAGTCATCTGCCATGATTCCGCGTCTGGCGGCGCAGAGGCAGGCTTTGCCAGCTATCGGGTTTGAGGCTGACGATCCGAAGGTCACAACTTTGAGCCCTGTTTCCGACGCCAGCGAGCCCTTGGAGCAAGAGATGGAGCTCTTCGGTGCCCCGATGGCCATGCGAAACCCGGTCTCGATCCCCGTTGACGCAACGATCGAGACAGAGGGTCGTGGTACAGAACATCTCGTCACCGGCGCGACGCCGAATTCGGCGAGCCAGTCACCTCCGGTATTCACCGATATCGAAGCATCTGGTGAACCGGAAGGCGACATGACCGCCGGTTGGCCGCATGATTTCCGCGATCGACCTGACATAGTTCCGACTGCCTTGGGGCAACCAATACTGACCGACCCCGCCGGCGAGGCCGCTGCGCGGCACGAAGGCCAGACATCGGCGCAGGATACAAGCAGACAAGGGGTTCAAGGGCCTTTCGATATTACAACCCTGACCGCAACCGGATACCGCGAAATGGCTGGTAAACCTGATAGGCCGCTGCAGTCTGGCCCTAGAAAAGAGCCGACCTTGGCGGAGAGTGTTTGGCGTCGTTCAGGAACCCAAATCCCGATCGAAACCGTTGCTTTCGATGCTGTGGAAACCGTTAGCGTGGCGCCAATCGAAGGGCGGCCAAGTCGGCCTGCGGATGTGTTGGTGCCGCCTCGGACCAATGAACACAGCCAGTTGAAAAAACCGGGTGTCAGGACAGAACCTTTGCCGGCTAGCAAGGCTACGCCCGTAGATCTCATGGTCCCTCTGGATGCGACGTTGTCGCCCGGTGGGGTGGAGCAAGATAATGAACCAGGTTTGGGTTCAGACCCGGTTTCTTTCCGCCGCAGCAACGAATGGCGCATCGAGGGGCGGCTTCAATCCCCCACCGGTACCACTGGTACAAGTGACAATCGCGGCACGCGTCAGTGGGCATTGATGGCGGCGAAATAAGAAATTAATACGAATCAAGTAGTTACGGTGGATTCGCTCGAGTCTGATCAGACTTCTTCGAGGGGCCAGGCAAGGGTTCCGGCAGAGGCGCGACCGACCTCATCGCCCGCAGGATCGACGGTTTTATCCACGCTACTTGCGTCGTCGCCTCCGCCGTCCGTCAATTCCATCGCGATGGGTGCCATGTCGTTAAATCCAGTCGCAACGCCGCCGCCCCAATTGCCCCCGGAGGCTGGTGGAGCTGATCTGGTGGTTGAGGTGGTTTCAGGCCGGACAACGTTCATCCCGGACGAAGCGACCGAGGCGAAAGCGAGGATCGCCTACGCGATTGAATTCCTGGGACCCGGGACCGGAAAACGCGAAATGCCGAGGGATTCGCTTGACGGACTTCTTGGGCATGACAGCGGCACGACGTTCGAAGCTTTGCCCTACCGCACCCAGATTTCGCCTGCGACACCTCAAGCATCCACCGCTTTGTTGGCCAGCCATACCCATGCCCAATCGGTTGTCGCCCAGATTGCTACAGCGGCCGAGACGTCCAAGACGGGCCGGGCAGAGGTCAAGCTTGATCCTGAAGAATTGGGAAAGGTGACACTAAACCTGATCACGAGCGATCGGGCAATCACGGTTCTTATCGCGACGGAACGGGCTGAAACGCTTGATCTGATGCGACGTAATATCGAGACGCTTGGCCAGGAATTTCGCCAAATGGGATATCAGGACGTCTCATTCGCGTTTCGTGAACAAGGCGGTCAAAGCAGGGAATGGGACGGCGCGCCGGACCCTATCGATGACGCATCGGATGAGCCCGGGCTGAATGACAGCCCAACCGCGTCGTTGCAGGTGTCCGATGGCCACCTAGACATCAGGCTTTAAGGAGAATTTATGGAAATTCAGTCTACCACAGGCAGGACCACTTTGCCGACCGCACCCTCTTCAGGCGCTTCTGGGATCAGCTCGGACTTTAACACCTTTCTTCAGATGTTGTCTGTGCAGATGCAAAACCAGGATCCTCTGAACCCGATCGAATCGTCGGATTTCGCCGTTCAATTGGCGACATTCTCTTCCGTTGAACAGCAGGTTCTCACAAACGATTTTCGGCAGCTTTGGGTGAGCAGCTGACATTGGGTAATGTCGCGGAAATGGCCACCTGGGTGGGCAAGGACGTGCGTTCCATGATGCCCGCCTACTTCGATGGCGCCCCTGTTACTCTTGTACCTAATCCTTCCGCCCTTGCAGACAGTGTGGAGGTGGTCGTGCGAAACGAGTCTGGACAAATTGTTGATACGAGACCGATCCCGGTTTCAGCCTCGCCTTTGGAATGGGCAGGGGTCGACAGCACAGGGAATGCACTTCCCAAAGGCGCGTATTCGTTCCAAGTCGTGAGCTACGCCAATGGAGCGGTCATCATGCAAGAGCCAGCCGAGGTCTACGGGCGGGTGCAGGAGGTCCGCAACGACAATGGGGACCTTGTACTGGTTATGGAAGGCAGCATCGTCGTTCCGGCCAAATCTGTCACGGCCATTCGGGGCGACGGCTAGGCCAACCACTCCACCAGACCGACGCCAACTGCGATGCCGGCCAGTGCGATCAACGCCCCCAATCCCATCCAGAGGAGAGCCGGCCGAACAGAGGCCGGGCGTGGTTCTGGCGCCGGGTTGGTCGTTCTGATCAGCGCGTCTTCTGCCAACTGCGGCAGGCGCGGACCAAAGCGGGCGATGACCTGCATGGTTTTTGCGAGATCGCGCAAGAGCGCCTTTGGCCCAATGCTTTCCTTGATGTAGTCCTCGACCACGGGGCGGGCCACGTCCCATATGTTCATGCGGGGGTCAAGCGTCCGCGCAACGCCCTCGACCACAACCATAGTGCGTTGCAGCAGGATCAGCTCGGTCCGGGTCTCCATCCCGAAACGCTCTGTTACTTCAAACAGATAGGCAAGGAGCCGCGCCATGGAAATCCGGCTGGCATCCATGCCGAAAATCGGCTCTCCGACGGCGCGCAGGGCGCGGGCGAATTCGTCGACATCCCGGTCAGGTGGAACGTAGCCGGCCTCAAAGTGAACCTCGGCGACGCGTTTGTAGTCCTTGCGGATAAAGCCGAACAAGATCTCGGCGTAGACCCGGCGGGTGTAGGAATCGATCCGGCCCATGATGCCAAAGTCATAGGCGATGATATCGCCATTCGCCGCCACCTTCAGGTTTCCCTGATGCATGTCGCCATGAAAGAAACCGTCGCGCAACGCATGCCGCAGGAACAGTTGCAGCACCCTTGTGGCCAGTTCCTTGCGATCGTGGCCAGCGGCATCCAGTGCGTCGACGTCCGCCGCCCCGATCCCTTCGGCCCATTCCATCGTCATGACCCGACGGCCAGACAGATGCCATTTCACCGCCGGCAGGGCAAAGCCCTTATCGTCGATGGTATTGGCCGCAAACTCGGATGCGGCAGAACTTTCCAGCCTCAAGTCAAGCTCGCCCATGACCACCCCTTCGAAATGGGTGATGACATCCATTGGGCGGAGACGGCGCGAGGCCGGAGACAGCCCTTCGATGGCGCGGGCGGCAAAGTAGAAGGCGTCGATGTCCTTGCGGAAGGCCCTTTCGATGCCGGGCCGCAGGACTTTGACCGCCACCTCTTCGCCGGTTTCGGCGATGGTCGCCTTGTGAACCTGGGCAAGTGAGGCCGCGGCGACTGGTTCCGAAAACGCGGAAAACAGCTCATCAACCGGGCGACCGATTTCGCGGGAAACCTCGGCCTTGGCCTCGGCGATGGAAAATGGCGGCAGTTTGTCCTGCAGAACCTTCAACTGGACGGCCAGCTCGTCCCCGACAACATCAGGCCGCGTCGACAGGATCTGGCCAAACTTGATATAGGCCGGGCCCAAGGCGGTCAGTGCGCGTGTCGCCGGTGGCATCGACGGGTCGCCCCGATAGCCCAGCCATTTGAAAGGAAGGGCAAGGGTCCGGGCTGTTACCCGTAGCAGGGGCCCTGCCTCAAAGGCATCCAGAACGACATTCATCGCCCCAGCCCGTTCCAGCGTCGCGCCGGTTCGAATCAATCGCCAGATGTTGTGTGGCCCTCTCATCCAGCCCGACCCTACAACTTCCAGCCGGAATGCAGGGCCGCGACGCCCATCGTCAGGTTGCGGTACTTGGCATTGCCAAAACCTGCCTGCCGGACCATGCCGAGAAAGGTTTCCTGATCCGGAAAATTGCGGATCGATTCGACCAGATACTGGTAGCTGTCCCTGTCCCCGGCAATCACCTGTCCCATCCGTGGGATGACGTTGAAGGAGTAGAGGTCGTAGGCCCTTTGCATCATCGGGTTTGGCAATTGGCTGAATTCTAGCACCATCAGGCGGCCGCCGGGGCGCAGCACCCGATAGGCTTCGTTCAGCGCCTCTTGCGGGCGGGTGACGTTCCGGATGCCGAAACTGATCGTGTAGACGTCAAAGCTCGCATCGGGGAAGGGCAGGGCCATCGCGTCGCCGACAACCCAATCAAGGCTGGAGGCCATCTTTTCCGCCTCGGCCCGCTTGCGTCCCTCGATCAGCATCGGCTCGGTCAGGTCAAGGACCGTGGCCTTGCCGTAGCCCGCCCGCTTTAGAAACCGGAACGAGATATCGCCGGTGCCGCCCGCCACGTCCAACAACTCTTGTCCCGCACGCGGGGCAAGCCAGTCCATCATGGCGTCTTTCCACAAGCGGTGGACGCCGCCGGACATAACGTCGTTCATGATGTCATAGCGGCTGGCGACGCTGGAAAACACGCCCTGCACCCGCCCTGCCTTTTCGGCCTCGGGCACGGTTTCGAAACCGAAATGGGTCGTATCCTGCGGGGCCACGTCGGGGCCGGTGTCTTTCGGGTTTTGCGTCATCCGCTCTTGCCGTTCCTTGCGCCTGGCCCTTTTATAGGGCGCTTGCGCGGGCTTACACCCTGCGCCCTTGCTTAGGAAGTCCGCGATGCCAGAATTGCCAGAGGTCGAGACAGTCCGTCGCGGGCTCGCCCCCGTTATGGAGGGACATGTGATTACCAGCGCCCAAGTCAACCGCCCCGACCTGCGATGGCCGTTTCCCGAACGCATGGCTGAGCGGTTGGCCGGCAAAAAGGTGCAGGCGTTGCGCCGTCGGTCAAAGTACATCCTTGCCGACCTGAGTAGTAGCGAAACCCTGATCATCCATCTTGGGATGTCCGGGCGCATGCTGATATCGGGCGCGCAACTGGGAGAGTTTCATCACGACCACCCCGCCCCGGCCAAGCATGATCATGTGGTTCTAGACATGGAAAACGGGGCCCGCGTGACCTTTAACGATGCCCGCCGCTTCGGGGCGATGGATCTGGCCCCGAACGAAGGGGTCGAAGATCACTGGCTGATCCGCGACATTGGGCCAGAGCCCTTGGGCAACGCCTTCAACGAGGCCTATCTGGTCGAGCGCTTCAAGGGCCGTAACACGCCGGTGAAATCTGCCCTGCTGGATCAGCGGCTGGTGGCGGGCCTGGGCAATATCTACGTTTGCGAGGTGCTGTATCGCGCCGGGATCAGCCCCAGCCGCAAGGCCGGACGTATCGCCGCACCCCGGGTGGCCGGTCTGGTGCCCATCATCCGGGCCGTGCTGGAAGAGGCGATCGAGGCGGGCGGGTCTTCGCTTCGCGATTACCGGCAGGCGGATGGAGAGTTGGGCTATTTCCAGCACGGCTTTCGGGTTTATGATCGCGAAGGTCAGCCCTGCCTTACCGAGGGGTGTGTCAGTACGATTGGACGCATCGTGCAGTCTGGTCGGTCGTCCTTCTTCTGTCCGACCTGCCAAAGATAGCTTGAACGTTTCGTCGCCTTTGTTAGTCCTAGCAGGCGGATCAGCTAAAAGGACCGGATCGCATGGCCTATGAGACCATCATTGTTGACGTGACAGACTACGTCGCTGTCATCACCCTGAATCGGCCCGACGCGCTAAATGCGCTGAATGCCCAGATGATGGGCGAACTGATCCAGGCCATGGAAGACGCCGATGCCAGCGACAAGGTGCGCTGCATCATTCTGACCGGGTCGGAAAAGGCCTTTGCAGCAGGTGCGGACATCAAGGACATGGCCGAACGCTCCTTTGTCGACATGTTCTTCAATGACCCTTTCCGCGGACCCGCCGACCGGATGACGCGTCTTCGCAAGCCGATGATTGCGGCTGTGTCTGGCTATGCCCTTGGGGGCGGATGCGAATTGGCGATGATCTGCGATTTCATCATCGCATCAGAGACGGCAAAGTTTGGCCAGCCAGAGATCAATCTGGGTGTCATGGCCGGGATCGGTGGGACCCAACGTCTGACCCGACTGGTGGGCAAGTCCAAGGCAATGGACATGCATCTGACCGGACGATTTATGGACGCGGCCGAGGCGGAACGGTCCGGCCTTGTCAGCCGGGTTGTCCCCGCCAAAAAGCTGATGGAAGAGGCCCGGGCCGCCGCGACCAAGATCTCGGAAAAGTCGCTGGTCGCCTCGATCGCCGTCAAAGACGCTGTGAACCGCAGTTACGAGACATCACTTTCCGAAGGCGTTCTCTATGAGCGGCGCATGTTCCATTCGTTGTTCGCCACCGAAGATCAGAAGGAAGGGATGGCCGCATTCCGTGAAAAGCGCGAGGCCCAGTTCCGCGACCGTTGACCCAAGGTCTTGATTTTTGGGTTTGCATCCTGGTCAAACATCGCTAGAGACCGTCCTCACATGCGCGAGAGGCCCGCTTTGGCCAGAATCAGCCGGTTATGAACCCGGTCGGGCCGATTGCGCTACCTAATTTCAATTGACCCGACAAAGGGAAATATACCATGGCAAACTCCCCCCAAGCCGCGAAGCGCGCCCGTCAGAACGAAGCCCGTTTTGCGATCAACAAAGCCCGTCGTTCGCGCATCCGTACCCACCTTCGCAAAGTTGAAGAGGCAATCGCCTCTGGTAACAAGGACGCGGCCGTCGCTGCCCTTCGCGCAGCCCAGCCCGAGCTGATGCGCGGTGTCACCAAAGGCGTCGTCCACAAGAATACTGCAGCCCGCAAGATGTCGCGGCTGAGCAGCCGGGTTAAGGCCATCGCCTGACCCTTGGTCATCTGATCGATTGACGAAAGGGCGTGCCGGTTGGCGCGCCCTTTTTCGTTGCGGGCCTCGCGATGGGTGAGTCGCCGTGGCGCATAAGGTGTCAAGGAAATGCCGGACAGATCCCGTTGTTGCCCCAAGAACTGTGGCTTCGTGACACGGCCATTTGCCTAAGTTAGCCAAAACTCACATGGCGCCAGATTCGATTTTGGCGATTGCCTCTGTCAAGCGAGATGTTCTGTTGAAGCTGTCCTCAAGCCCTTGCTACGTTGACTGAGCGATTCATGTCGTTCCTGGGGGAACGTGGGAAAAGATGCTCGAAAGCGTCAGGTTGAGGGGTCCGCTCTGCGGTCAACCCTTGGGCTTGGGGTAACGGAGTTCTTTAATCTACGAAGCTGCGATGGAGCCGTTTGAGGTCCTGTCCGCGACTTCAAGGCCAGACGACCGATTATCTCGGTTCGTTTGTCCCTGCTGCCCCCCAGTTTAGAAAACGATCTCGACTGTTTGCCTGGGACTTAGGCGATCAGATGAGGTTGTGACCGGTGTTTCGTCGTGGGGCGGCGATTTTGAGTAGGGTGTTAGGTTGCCAGTGAAAAGGCAGCACCACTTTCGTGTGCGTGGGCGCAAGACAAACAAATAACGAGCGACGCACTTGTTGCGGGCGACTGGGATGGGTCTGGGACATAATAGATGACGAATGAACTGTGGGGCCAAGTTCGGGAAACTCTTCGCGGAGCGGTCGGGGCAAACAACTATACCAACTGGATTGAGCCGCTCGACTTTGAGGCTCTGACGGACGGTGTCGCGACCTTCAATGTTCCGACTGGCTTTATCGGTAATTATGTTGCGCAGAATTTTGGCGACCAGATCCTTTTCCATATCAAGAATGCTGGGCAGCCGGTTCAACGTTTGCAATTCTCAACGGTCAGCCAGGCATCTCGTGCCAAGCCTCAGCCGGCGCCTGCACCGAACGTGACAGAGGTGGAGCGTGGTGCCAGCCTTGATGCTCGCTTTACCTTTGACACCTTTGTCGTGGGCAAACCCAACGAACTGGCTCATGCGGCGGCCCGTCGTGTGGCCGAGGGCGGGCCGGTTACCTTCAATCCGCTGTTCCTTTATGGCGGCGTCGGTTTGGGTAAGACCCACCTTATGCACGCAATTGCCCACGAGCTGCGCCATGCCAATCCACAGGTCAACGTGCTGTATCTATCGGCCGAACAGTTCATGTACCGCTTCATCACCTCGTTGCGAGACAAGCGGATGATGGATTTCAAACAGCTGTTCCGATCCGTAGACGTGCTGATGGTCGATGATGTCCAATTCCTCGCAGGTAAGGATTCGACCCAGGAAGAATTCTTTCATACCTTCAACGCTCTGGTTGACGGGCAAAAGCAGATCATCATTTCCGCTGACCGCGCACCGGGCGAGATCAAGGACCTCGAAGATCGTATCCGCTCAAGGCTGCAGTGTGGCCTCGTCGTCGATTTGCATCCCACGGACTACGAACTGCGCCTCGGCATTCTTCAATCCAAAGAGCTTTACTATCGCAGCCAGTATCCCGGGCTTGTCATTCATTCCGGTGTGCTCGAGTTCCTGGCACACAGAATCTCTACCAACGTCCGCGTCCTGGAAGGCGCCCTGACCCGGCTTTTCGCTTTTGCCAGCCTGGTCGGGCGTGAGATCGATATGGATCTGGTGCAGGACTGCCTGTCGGATGTCATCAAGACAAGCGATCGCAAGATCACGATCGAAGAGATCCAGCGCAAGGTCAGTGACCACTACAACATCCGTTTGTCGGACCTGATCGGACCCAAGCGGCTTAGGGTCTATGCCCGCCCCCGTCAGGTGGCGATGTTCCTGGCCAAGCAGCACACCAGCCGGTCGTTGCCGGAAATCGGTCGGAAATTTGGGGGCCGCGATCATACCACGGTCATGCATGGCGTCCGCCGGATCGAGGAATTGATCAACACTGATAGCCAGATTGCCGATGATGTGGAGCTTCTGCGTCGTTCACTTGAGGTTTGAAGCGTGACACCGTTGACGGGGTGACCCAAGACCCGCATCAATTGACTTGAGCCGGTCTGGAAAACAGGTAGTTTTCCCCTCCCGGCAACATCATCCGGTCAAAGCGGAGCGAGGGACATGAAATTCAGTATCGAGCGCAGTGCGCTACTCAAGGCGGTTGCGCAGGCTCAGTCAGTTGTTGAGCGTCGCAACACTATTCCGATCCTCGCCAATGTCCTGATCGAGGCCGAGGGCGACAGCGTGCAGTTTCGCGCGACCGATCTTGATATCGAGGTTGTCGACCGCGCCCCGGCCAAGGTCGAACGGGCAGGGGCCACGACGGTTTCGGCTGTCACCCTGAACGAGATCGTTCGCAAGCTGCCCGATGGCGCCCTCGTGACGCTTACCGACAATTCCCAGGCGGGACGCATGACGATCGAGGCCGGTCGGTCCAACTTTTCGCTGGCGACCCTGCCGCGCGAAGATTTCCCGGTCATGGCCACGTCGGAGTATGCAGCAAACTTTGCTGCACCGGCGGCCGTCTTGCGCCGTCTGTTCGACAAGTCGAAATTCGCGATTTCGACGGAAGAGACCCGATATTACCTGAACGGTGTATACATGCATGTGGCCGATGGTGACGGGGGCAAGGTGTTGCGCTGTGTTGCAACCGATGGCCATCGGCTTGCCAGGATCGATGCCCCACTGCCCGAAGGGGCTGACGGCATGGCAGGCGTGATCGTCCCCCGGAAGACCGTGGGCGAAATGCGTAAGCTGCTGGATGACGACGAGATGCAGATTGCGGTATCGGTCAGCGAGACCAAGATCCGCTTTGCCACCCCCGACATTACCCTGACGTCCAAGGTCATCGACGGCACCTTCCCGGACTACACCCGTGTTATCCCGCAAGGGAACACCCGCCGCCTTGAGGTCGACGCGAGCGAGTTTGCCAAGGCGGTCGACCGTGTGGCCACTGTTTCGTCCGAGCGGTCCCGCGCCGTCAAACTGAGCCTTGACGAGGATCGTCTGGTGCTGTCGGTGAACGCCCCGGATTCCGGCGCCGCTGAAGAAGAGCTTGTCGTCGCCTATTCGGACGAGCATCTCGATATCGGGTTCAATGCCAAGTATCTGCTGGAAATCGCAAGCCAGGTGGACCGCGAGAACGCGGTGTTCCTGTTCAACTCTTCCGGGGACCCCACGCTGATGCGTGAGGGCGATGACATGAGCGCGGTTTATGTCGTGATGCCGATGCGCGTGTGACGCGGGCGGTATGCCTCCGGCGGGAGTATTTGAGCGACGAAGCGAAGGGGGCGGGGTCAGGCTGACCTCATTGCGGTTGTCGCACTTTCGCTCGCATCGCCGCGCCGAACTGGTCTTCGATGGTCGCCCGGTGGCGATTCATGGGCCCAATGGTGCCGGCAAGACGAACCTTATCGAAGCCGTGTCCTTGCTGTCGCCAGGCCGAGGGTTGCGCCGGGCTGCGGCCGAAGACCTTGTCCGCCGTCCGGAAGCGCTGGGATGGAAGGTCAAGGCGGAAATCGATGCCGGGGGCGTACTTCATGAAGTGGAAACCTGGGCCGAGCCGGGCGGTTCCCGCCAGGTTCGGATTGACGGGAAGGCCACCAGCCAGGTCGCATTGGGCCGGATTGCCCGCGTCTTGTGGCTGATCCCGGCGATGGACCGCCTATGGATCGAAGGGGCGGACGGCCGTCGCCGGTTTCTGGACCGAGCCGTCCTGAGCTTTGATCCGGACCACGCCGAGGTGGTTCTGGATTATGAAAAGGCCATGCGCGAACGCAACCGGTTGTTGAAGGACATGGTTCGGGACGGGCATTGGTATGCCGCCCTTGAGGCATCAATGGCCCGCTCCGGTGCGGCCATTGATGCCGGACGCAAGTCCGCGATCGCGGCCCTGATGGCGGCGCAGGCAGGCGCAGAGACCGCCTTTCCAGCAGCCACGCTTTCCTTGAGCCATCCGGAGGTTCCGTTGCCCGACACCGAGGAGGCCCTGCGCGAGGCCTTGGCGCAGGGCCGCAGTCGCGATCTTGCTGCAGGCCGTGCCCTTGTCGGCCCCCATCGCAGCGATCTGGAGGCGGTCTGGCAGGCCAAGGGCGTTTCTGCCCGCGACTGTTCCACCGGCGAGCAGAAGGCGCTCTTGATTTCGCTGATCCTGGCCAATGCTCGGGCCCTTGCTGCCGAGGGGCCTCCTATCCTGTTGCTGGATGAGGTGGCTGCCCATCTGGATGCTGATCGCCGGGCGGCATTGTATGACGAGATTTGCCTGCTCGGCGCGCAGGCCTTCATGACTGGGACAGGTGCGGAGCTGTTTGCCGATCTGGGCGATCGCGCGGCTGTGCTGGAAGTGCGCGAAGAAGCAGGTGTTTCCGGGGTGGCGGTGGTGCCGGTCTCTTGAACCTGTGCGAGAACTGGAGGATGGATGGCGGATGACCGTGACCGTCGTTGATCTGGGCCTTTATGCAATCGCCATCTTGCTGCTGTTCCTGACACCGGGACCGGTCTGGGTGGCGCTGGCCGCGCGGGCCCTGTCGGGCGGCTTTCGGGGGGCCTGGCCGCTGGCACTCGGCGTTACCCTGGGGGATCTTATGTGGCCCTTGCTGGCGATCCTGGGCGTGTCCTGGATCGTGTCGGTTTTTGAAGGCTTCTTGCTGTTCTTGCGCTGGGTGGCCTGTGCGACCTTTATCGTCATGGGGCTGCTGATCTATCGGTCGGCAGGCAAGCCGATCTCGACTGATGGTCGATTGACCAGGCCGGGCATGTGGGCCGGGTTCGCGGCCGGTGTCGCCGTGATTGTTGGCAACCCCAAGGCGATCCTTTTCTACATGGGTATCCTGCCAGGGTTCTTTGACATCGGACAGCTGACACCGCCTGACATTGCCGCGATCTGCGCTGTCTCTATGGCGATCCCCTTTGTCGGAAACCTGTGTCTGGCATTTTTCATCGGCCGGGCCCGGCAGCTTTTGACATCGCCCACAGCCCTGAAGCGCACCAATCAGGTGGCGGGGGTCCTGCTGATCCTTGTCGGCCTCGTTATCCCTGTAATGTAACACAAAATATGGGGGTTTCGCCGTGACATCCCCGGCGTTTTGGCCTATATTTCGGGTCTGAACTGCAAGGAAATTACCTATGTCCGATCCCGCCTCGATCCCGGCTGAATATGGCGCCGATTCTATCAAGGTTCTCAAAGGCTTGGATGCTGTTCGCAAGCGTCCTGGGATGTATATTGGCGACACTGACGACGGGTCTGGTTTGCACCACATGGTGTATGAGGTGGTCGACAACGGGATCGATGAGGCACTGGCCGGTCATGCCGACCGGGTGATCGTCCGAATTCACGCCGATTCCAGCGTGTCGGTGAGTGACAATGGCCGGGGCATCCCCGTAGGAATCCATGAAGGCGAAGGTGTGTCAGCGGCCGAGGTCATCATGACCCAGCTGCATGCGGGCGGGAAATTTGACCAGAACTCGTACAAGGTGTCGGGCGGTTTGCACGGGGTCGGCGTGTCGGTCGTCAACGCCCTTTCCGTCTGGCTCGAGCTGCGCATCTGGCGAGATGGCAAGGAACATTATGCCCGCTTTGAAGGCGGCTATACGGTGGAACCTTTGCGGGTGGTGGGCGATGCCAACGGTAGGAAGGGGACCGAAGTTCGTTTCCTGGCCTCGACCGAGACATTCTCGAACCTTGAGTATTCATTCGACACTTTGGAAAAGCGCCTGCGTGAACTGGCCTTCCTGAATTCGGGTGTGCGTATCCTGATCGAGGATCTGCGCCCCGCGGTGCCGCTCACGACCGAGCTGTATTACGACGGCGGCGTCAAGGAGTTCGTGAAGTACCTCGATCGTCACAAGACCTCGATCATGGCCGAACCCATCTTCATCACCGGCGAGAAGGACGACATCGGGGTCGAAGTCGCCATGTGGTGGAACGACAGCTACAACGAGATGGTTCTGCCCTTTACCAACAACATCCCACAGCGGGATGGTGGCACCCATCTGTCGGCCTTCCGTTCGGCCCTGACGCGGACCATCAACGCCTATGCCCAATCCTCTGGCATCGCCAAGAAGGAAAAGGTGGACTTCACCGGCGACGACGCCCGCGAAGGCCTGACCTGTGTGCTTTCGGTCAAGGTGCCGGACCCCAAGTTCTCCAGCCAGACCAAGGACAAGCTGGTGTCCTCGGAGGTTCGCCCGGCTGTCGAAGGGCTGGTTGGCGAAAAGCTTGCCGAATGGTTTGAAGAGAACCCGGCGCTTGCCAAGGTCATCGTGGGCAAGATCGTCGAGGCCGCATTGGCCCGTGAGGCTGCCCGCAAGGCGCGCGAGCTGACCCGGCGCAAGACTGCGATGGATGTGAACTTTTTGGCGGGCAAGCTGAAGGATTGTTCGGAAAAGGATCCGTCCAAGACCGAAGTCTTTCTGGTCGAGGGTGACAGCGCCGGAGGATCGGCCCAGACCGGCCGTGACCGGCGGACTCAGGCCGTTCTGCCCCTGCGCGGCAAGATCCTCAACGTTGAGCGGGCGCGTTTTGACCGGATGCTGGGCAGCCAGGAGATTGGCAACCTTGTTATGGCGCTGGGCACGGGCATTGGCCGCGATGAATTCAACATCGACAAGCTGCGCTACCACAAGATCGTCATCATGACGGACGCTGACGTGGACGGGGCGCATATCCGCACCCTTCTTTTGACCTTCTTCTTCCGTCAGATGCCAAAGCTGATCGAAGGTGGCTTCCTCTACATCGCGCAGCCGCCGCTTTACAAAGTGGCCCGGGGCAAGTCCGAGGTTTACCTCAAGGACCAGCCCGCGCTTGAGGAATACCTGACCCAGCAGGGGATCGACGGGGCCGTGTTGCGCTTGGGCAATGGCTCCGAGATGGCCGGCGGTGATTTGTTGCGCGTGGTCGAAGAGGCCCGGCATCTAAAGAGGGTGCTTGATGCCTTCCCGACCCATTACCCGCGGCACATCCTGGAACAGGCCGCGATTGCGGGGGCGTTTGTCCCCGGCGTCGTCGATGCCGATCTTCAGGGCACGGCCGACAAGGTGGCCCGCCGCCTCGACCTGATCGCGCTTGAGTGGGAGCGTGGCTGGCAAGGCCGGATCACGCAGGACCATGGCATCCGTCTTGCCCGTATCCTGCGTGGCGTCGAAGAGGTCCGGACGCTGGACGGCCCGATGCTGCGCTCGGGCGAAAGCCGCCGGGCAGGCAGTTTCACCAAGAGCCTGCAAGAGGTATACGACCTGCCTGCCACCCTTGTTCGCAAGGACCGGACCGTCATGATCCACGGCCCGCTTGATCTGTTGAAAGCGATCTTGCAGGAGGGCGAAAAGGGCCTGTCGCTTCAGCGCTACAAGGGGCTGGGCGAGATGAACCCGGAGCAGCTGTGGGAAACGACGCTTGATCCCGAGGCGCGGACCCTGTTGCAGGTCAAGATCGATGACGTGGCCGAGGCAGACGACCTGTTCACCAAACTGATGGGCGATGTGGTCGAACCCCGTCGCGAATTCATTCAGCAAAACGCGCTGAATGTGGAGAACCTGGATTTCTGATCGGGCATTAGCCGGTTGATCCAAACGAAAAGCCCGGGCAGATCAACCCGGGCTTTTTGCTGTGTTGCATCCATTGGGGCTATTTCGGCCCCGATTTAGGCCCGAACGATTTAGGCCCGAACGAGCTTCTCGTAGCTTTCCGAGATTTCGCGCGTCAGCGCGCCAACCTCAAAGTTGTAGTCGCCGATCTGTCCGACGGGCGTCACTTCGGCGGCGGTGCCGGTGAGCCAGCACTGTTCAAACCCTTCCAGCTCTTCGGGCATGATGTGACGCTCGTGGACCTTGATCTGGCGGTCACCGAGCATGCCGATGACGGTCTGGCGGGTCAGGCCGTTCAGGAAGCAATCGGGCTTGGGCGTGTGCACCTCGCCGTCCTTGACGAAAAAGATGTTCGCGCCAGTCGCTTCAGCTACATAGCCGCGATAGTCGAACATCATCGCGTCAGAGCAGCCTTTGGCCTCGGCGGTGTGCTTGGACATCGTACAGATCATGTAAAGACCGGCTGCCTTGGCGTGGGACGGAATGGTCTCGGGGCTGGGCCGCTTCCACTTGGCGATATCAAGCTTGGCACCCTTCATCTTGGCGTCGCCGTAGTAGTTGCCCCATTCCCAGGCCGCGACAGCCATCCGGACCGGGTTGCGCTTGGCCGCGACACCCATGTCTTCGCCAGCACCGCGCCAGGCGACGGCCCGGACGTAGGCATCGGTAAAGCCGTTCGCGGTCAGGACGGCCTGCTTGGCGGCCTCGATCTCGTCAACGGTGTAGGGGATTTCAAAATCCAGGCAGGACGCGGAATAGCGCAGACGCTCTGAATGCTGCCGGCTCTTGAAGATCTTGCCGTTGTAGCACCGCTCGCCCTCAAAGACGCTCGAGGCATAATGCATGGCGTGGGTCAGGATGTGCACATTGGCATCGCGCCAGTCCAAAAGCGTTCCGTCCATCCAGATTTTGCCATCGCGGTCACTGTAAGATCCAGCCATTCCAAGCCCCTCCTTTTACGTTTGTTACGCATTTAGGTCCACTTCGGACATAATATTGCGTGAAATCTGAGATTCGCTAACAGTTGCATCTTGGAATGTCAACAAGGCTGACGTATCTTCGAACTAGCAGGAGGGAGTGAGATCATGGATCAGAGTAATGCGCCGCAGAGCGGTCAGGCTCTCCTATTTCTGACCGACGAGCAGCTGCGCAAAGGGATAGAGGCGATGTTTTTCGCCTATCGAGGCTTTACCGCAGACCCAGATCGGATCCTGTCGGAAAAGTCTTACGGGCGGGCGCATCATCGGGCCATCCACTTCATCCACCGCAGTCCCGGAACGACGGTCAATAACCTTCTGTCGATTCTGGGTGTTACAAAGCAATCCCTGAATCGTGTCTTGCGCACTTTGGTCGAGGATGGCTTGGTCGAAAGCAATGTAGGTGCGACGGATAAACGCGAACGGAACCTGTACCTTACAGAAGAAGGAGCGGCTCTTGAGCGGGAATTGTCAGACGCACAGCGCGACCGCATGCGGGCCGCTTACCGTGCCGCCGGGCCTGCTGCCGTGACGGGTTTTCGACAAGTGCTTGAGGCGATGATGGACGACGATATGCGCCGACAGTTTGACGCGCTGCGTGACACGCGGGGACGGAGCTGATGGAGGCCGCGCACCTTCTGATTGTCGATGATGACGAACGTATCCGGGTCCTGCTGCAAAAGTTCCTTGTGCGATCTGGCTTCCTCGTGACAGCCGCCCGCGATGCCGCCCACGCCCGGCGCATCCTGTCGGGGCTGGAGTTCGACATGATCGTCCTGGATGTCATGATGCCTGGGGAGGATGGCGTCAGCCTCTGCCGTGATCTTCGGTCGAGGCTTGGGACCCCGATCCTGCTCCTGACTGCCAAATCCGAGACGAACGAGCGGATCAACGGACTTGAGGCTGGGGCAGACGACTACATGTCCAAGCCGTTCGAGCCGAAAGAACTTCTGTTGAGGATCAACGCGA
This sequence comes from uncultured Paracoccaceae bacterium, assembly GCA_937916485.1. The sequence goes on from CALFSV010000065.1 coordinate 72,677, forward strand.
TCCTGCGCCGGGTTCCAGCCGCGGAACCGATCGCGGTTCTGCCCAAAGTGCTTACCCTGGGCCCCATTCGATACGACATCGAGCGGGGCGAGATGTGGCAGGGCGAGGCACCTGTCCGATTGACTGCGACAGAAAGCCAGCTGATGCGGATATTTTCCGGGTGTCCAGGTCAGGCCGTTACCCGTACCCGCCTTGTCGAAGAACTTGGCCGGGGTGGCGGACAGGCCCAGGAACGTGCCGTCGATGTGCAGATTACCCGCTTGCGCCGCAAGATTGAGACGGACCCAAAGCAGCCGCGCTACCTTCAAACCGTGCGCGGCGAAGGCTACATGCTGGCCCCGGACTGACAGCCCAAAGCAATTTCAGTCCGACAAGTTCTTGTATCGTGTCGCATAATCCGGTTCTGTCTTGCTTATGGCGACCGCTCTTATCACCCATCCGGACTGCCTTGGCCATGTCACCCCTCCTGGTCACCCCGAGCAAGTTGCCCGCCTTGAGGCGGTACTTTCGGCTTTGGACGGGATGGACCTGATCCGGGTAAAGGCCCCACTTGTGGCAGAGGATGATCTTTTGCGCTGCCATCCCCGGTCATATCTGAATGATCTTAAGCGGGCGTCCCCGACCAGCGGTTGGTGGGCGCTCGACCCAGATACCTACATGTCCCAGGGCACCCTGACCGCTGCACACCGCGCTGTTGGTGCCGTCATTCGGGGTGTGGACCTTGTTTTGGCGGGTGATGCGGCAAATGCATTTGCGGCCGTTCGTCCCCCTGGTCATCATGCCGAACGTGAAACGGCCATGGGATTTTGCCTGTTTGGAAATGTCGCGATTGCTGCGCTTTATGCGCTTGAGCATCATGGCCTGTCTCGGGTCGCCATCGTCGACTTTGACGTTCATCACGGAAACGGCACACAGGCACTGGTCGAGGATGATCCTCGCATCCTGTATTGCTCGACCCACCAAATGCCCTTCTACCCTGGAACCGGACGTCCTTCGGATACCGGCCCCCATGATACGATCATCAACGTCGGACTTGCCTCCGGCACGGGGTCCAAGGAGTTTCGTGCGGCGATGGACCGGATCGTCCTGCCTGGGATCGATGCATTTTCTCCGCAACTCCTGCTTATATCCGCCGGCTTCGATGCACATCGCGATGATCCATTGGCGGAACTGAACCTGACGACCGAGGACTTTGCCTGGGTGACAGCCAAAATTTGCGATCTGGCCGACAAACATTGTGCCGGGCGCGTGGTCTCTGCCCTGGAAGGTGGCTATGATCTTGAGGCGCTGGGCGACTGTGCCGCGGCGCATGTTGGAATACTGAGGGAGCGGGGCGCATGACCGAAGTGCCGGTAAATGAAATGAGCTTCGAGGATGCGATCCGAGAGTTGGAGCAGGTGGTCGGCAAACTGGAGCGTGGCGATGTCGCGCTGGAAGAGTCTATCTCGCTTTACGAACGCGGGGCTGCATTGAAGAAGCGCTGCGAGACCAAGCTGAAAGAGGCCGAAGAAAAGGTCGCCAAGATCACTCTTGGTGAGGATGGCCAACCTTCGGGAACTGTCCCCCTCGATGACTGATACGTTTTCGGCGGCGCTTGCAGCGGCGGCGCACGCGACGCAGGCCCGGTTGGCAGAGGCCGTGGGACAGTTGCCTGACCTTCCCGTAACCCGTGCCATGTCCTACGCGGTGAAGGGTGGCAAAGCCCTGCGCGGATTTCTGGTTCTGGAATCAGCATGCCTGCATGGGGTTGACCAATCCCGGGCCATAGGTCCTGCCGCCGCGATCGAGGCGCTGCACGCCTATTCCCTTGTGCACGACGATCTGCCCTGCATGGACGATGACGACCTGCGTCGGGGCCAGCCAACCGTGCACCGTAAATGGGACGAGGCGACAGCTGTCCTTGCCGGTGACGCTTTGCAGACCCTGGCCTTTACCCTCTGTGCCGACGAAAGTGTCGGGCCCGCCGACGTTCGTGTCGATCTGATCGCCAGCCTTGCCAAGGCCGCTGGCGCCCAAGGTATGGTTCTGGGGCAGGCCCTTGATATTGCCGCCGAAACCGCGGCCACCCCTTTGTCGCTGGACGAAATCACTGCCCTTCAGGCCGGTAAGACCGGGGCCCTGATCGTCTGGTCGGCTGAGGCTGGCGCCCGGTTGGCCGGTGCCGACACAGGCCCCCTGCGCCACTACGCCACGGCCCTTGGCCTTGCCTTCCAGATCGCCGACGACATCCTTGACGTCGAGGGCGACGCTGACGCCGTGGGCAAGGCCCTGCGCAAGGACGCAGAGGCAGGCAAGGCAACGTTCGTGTCCTTGCTGGGGTTGGACGGGGCCAAGGCCCGGGCGTCCGACCTTGTCGATGAGGCCTGTGCTGCCTTGGAGTGCTACGGGGCAGAGGCCCACAACTTGCGGGCGGCGGCCCGCTTTGTTATCGCCCGCCGGAATTGATCAAAGGCCAATCCAATGTCTGACCGTCCTGTCACACCCCTGCTGGATCAGGTGCAGGTTCCCGCCGACCTCAAACGGCTAAGCGATAGTGATCTGAAGCGTCTGGCGGATGAGTTGCGGGCGGAAACCGTTTCCGTCGTCAGCGAGACCGGTGGACATCTGGGGGCGGGGCTTGGTGTCGTCGAATTGACGGTTGCCTTGCACGCCGTCTTTGACGCGCCCAAGGACAAGATCATCTGGGACGTGTCCCACCAGTGCTATCCTCACAAGATCCTGACAGGCCGCCGCGACCGTATACGCACGTTGCGGATGGAAAATGGTCTGTCCGGTTTCACCAAGCGGTCCGAAAGCCCTTATGATCCGTTCGGGGCGGCCCATAGCTCTACCTCCATTTCGGCCGCACTTGGTTTTGCCGTCGCCCGCGATCTGGGCGGCGCCCCCGAAACCGGGATCGGCGACGCCATCGCCATCATCGGAGATGGCGCGATGAGCGGTGGCATGGCCTACGAGGCAATGAACAACGCGGGCCACCTCAAGAAGCGGCTGATCGTTATCCTGAACGACAACGAGATGTCGATTGCCCCTCCGGTCGGGGCGATGTCGACCTATCTGTCCCGCCTTTATGCAGGCGAGCCGTTTCAGGAGCTGAAGGCAGCGGCCAAAGGCGCGGTCTCTTTCCTGCCACCGCCTTTTCGTGAAGGGGCGCAACGGGCCAAGGAAATGCTCAAGCATATGACCGTGGGCGGGACACTGTTCGAGGAACTTGGGTTTTCGTACCTCGGTCCAATCGACGGGCATGATATGGAGCAGTTGTTGTCCGTCCTGCGCACCGTGAAGGCGCGGGCCAATGGCCCGATCCTGATCCACGCCATCACCAAGAAAGGCAAGGGCTACGCCCCGGCCGAAAGCGCCCGTGACGGTGGCCACGCAACTGCCCGCTTTGACGTGCTGACCGGCAAACAGGCCAAGGCCAAGTCAAACGCGCCCTCCTATACTTCGGTCTTTGCCGACGCGCTTTTGGCCCATGCCGCCAAGGACAGCCGGATTTGTGCGGTCACCGCAGCGATGCCAGACGGGACCGGACTGTCCAAGTTCATGGAACGCTATGCCAGCCGGTGCTTTGACGTGGGTATCGCTGAACAGCACGCCGTCACCTTTTCGGCTGGGCTTGCCGCCGGGGGGATGCGTCCCTTCTGCGCGCTCTACTCTACCTTCCTGCAGCGCGGCTATGATCAGGTGGTCCACGACGTGGCCATCCAGCGCCTGCCAGTCCGCTTTGCCATTGACCGGGCGGGGCTGGTCGGGGCCGACGGGGCGACCCACGCGGGAAGCTATGATATCGCGTTCCTGGCCAATCTGCCCGGCTTTGTCGTGATGGCCGCTGCAGACGAGGCCGAGCTTGTCCGCATGGTGGCCACCGCAGCCCAGCACGATACAGGCCCGATCGCCTTCCGCTTTCCCCGGGGTGAGGGGGTTGGCGTCGAGATGCCAGCCGATCCGCAACCGCTGGAGATTGGCAAGGGCCGCATGGTGCAGGAGGGCAAGGGGGTCGCGATCCTGTCCTTTGGAACCCGCCTGTCAGAGGTGATGAAAGCAAGCGAAAGCCTTGCTGCAAAGGGGATCACCCCCAGCATTGCCGACGCCCGCTTTGCCAAGCCGCTGGACCGGGACATGATCCTGGACCTTGCGTCCCGGCATGAGGCCTTGATCACCATCGAGGAAGGGGCTGTTGGCGGTTTTGGCAGTCATGTCGCCCAACTGCTGTCCGACGAAGGGGTTTTTGACGGAGGGCTCAAGTTTCGCTCGATGGTCCTGCCGGATATCTTCATTGATCAGGCGGGGCCCAAGGCGATGTATGCCGTTGCCGCCCTCAACGCCGAGGATATCGAGCGCAAAGTGCTTGAGGTGATGGGTGTAAGCGTCATGACCCGGCGGGCCTGACAAGACATGCTGACCGGAGGACCCTCCGGTGGATCATTCATGAGGATGAAATGGCGGATATAGAACTGACACAGGCCGAGATTGTTGCCATCCTTGAAGGGGTGACGACGGCGACATTGACCACTGTCCTTCTGAAGAAAGGGCTGCGCAACGTCTGGCTGCGGGGGACCCGGCCACTGAACCCCGGACAGGTCCGCGTCGCGGGCCCTGTCTTTACCCTACGCTTCGTTCCGGCACGGGAAGACCTTGCCACACCCGAAAGCTGGTCTTCGCCCATTTCCACCCGCGCCGCGATCGAGGCGATGCCAGAAGGCTGCATTGCCGTGGCCGATGCCATGGGCGTTACCGACGCGGGCATCTTTGGCGATATCCTGGCGGCACGTATGCGCAAACGGGGCGTGGCGGCCCTGGTGACCGATGGTGTGATGCGCGATGCGGCGGGTGTTTTGTCAACCGAACTGCCGGTCTGGTGTGACGGGGTGGCGGCCCCACCCTCGGTCGCGGGTCTTACCTTCGTCGGCTGGGAAGAGCCCATCGCCTGCGGCGGCGTCGCCGTGATGCCAGGTGACTGGATCGTTGCAGATGCGGACGGGGCGGTATTGATCCCACAGGCCAAACTTGCCGCTGTCCTGGAAGAAGCGCCCGAGCAGGAGCGGATGGAAGCCTGGATCATGGAAGAGGTCGGACGCGGCGTGCCCTTGCCCGGTCTGTATCCGATGAATGCCGAGACCAAGGCGCGTTACGACGCATTCAAAGCGAAAGGCTAGGGCAGGACGAGCGGTTGGGTCGGGAGCCTCCGGCTGGAATATTTTTGGCAAGAAAAAGCCCGCAATCCAGCACCTAGTCGCGGTCGCGTTCAGACAGCCGGGCCTCGATCGCGTCGAGACGTGACAGGACCTTGTCCCGGTATTCGTCGGTGGCGGCATTCGATTCCTCTGCATGGGCGTCCTGCATCGAATTGACGATCAGGCCGACCAGCAGGTTCACCACGGCGAAAGTGGTGACCATGATAAAGGGGATGAAGAAGGCCCAGGCCCATGAATAGGTTTCCATCACTGGGCGCACGATTCCCATCGACCAGCTTTCCAGGGTCATGATCTGGAACAGGGAATAGGCCGAGCCGCCCAGGGTGCCGAACCATTCTGGAAAGGTTTGCCCGAAAAGTTTGGTCGCCATGACGGCCCCGATGTAGAAGATGATCCCCATCAGCAGAAAGACGGAGCCCATTCCTGGTAGCGCCGTTATGAACCCTTCAACCACGCGCCGCAGTCGGGGCGCAACGGAGATGACGCGAAGTACCCGAAGGATCCGGAGCGCCCGCAAGACTGAAAGCCCCTGTGTCGCCGGAACCAGCGAAATGCCGACGATGACGAAATCGAACAGGTTCCATGGATTGCGGAAAAAGCGGGGACCATAGGCAAATAGCTTGGCGAGGATTTCGACGACGAAGATCGTAAGGCACAACTGGTCGAGCAGGACAATAACGCCACCCGCGCCATCCATGACCACAGTGGATGTTTCAAGCCCAAGGATGATCGCGTTGAAAACGATGACCCCGATAATCGCATTCTTGACTATGTCCCGGTCAAGGATGCGGGCGGTTTTGGCGCGAAGCGTCATGGTCCCTCGGTGTTTGTCCCTGTTCGCCTGAATATGGGGTGCTGTGGCCCGGCTGCAAGCGGTCACTGGCAAGCCTGATCTGTGGGTTGCACCAAGTTGCCCGCGCCGTGACAATGTCATGTCACTGTTGATGGAGGACTATTATGCGGCCTGTCCTGGTCTTTCGTTGGATAGTGTTCCTGCTGGCGGCGGGCTACAGCCTGCGCATGATCGTCTTTGGGGGGTATGACGGATTTGGCGGGCCTTTCCGCTTTTTGACGGTCTGGGCCCTTTTCGCCTCATTCTTTGCTGCAAGTCGCATGATCGCCCTAGAGGAGGGCCGGTCGACCCGCCGCTGGGATGGTTTCGTGGGGATGACGGCGGTCATCAACCTTATGGTCGTGTTCCTGTACTGGCGTCTTTATTTTGGCGACCCGACCTCGGTCACCAAAGATGGTGAATTGGGGGAATGGTGGCTGGAGTACTACCTTCATGCCCTTGGTCCTTTGCTGCAATGGATCGATGCCCTGTTCATCCATCGCTCGTTCCGCCGCCCTCTGGCCTCTGTCGGTTGGATCGTGGGGCTGGTGGCCGTCTATTTTGCCTGGATCGAGTTGGCCGTCGCGCCCTTGAACGACAGCCCGCAGGGCTCTGTCACAAGCGGCTTGCCGTACCGTTTCCTCAACAGCATGGACTGGCCCGAAAGGGCGCAGTTCTATGTCACGAATGTCGGTGTCGGCCTTGGCGTTCTGGGGGTGTTTTGCGTTCTGGCCTGGGTCATTCGCCGTCTTGTTCCAAGGCGAGAAGGGCCGCAAGGCCGGCCCGATAGTCGGGATAAAGCAGCTTCACCCCAAGCTCTTCCTTGATACGCCCGTTCGAGACCTTTTTGCTTTCGGCATAAAAGCTTCGGGCCATGGGCGTCATTTCGGCGGTATCAAAGTCTTCGGCGGGGGGGATGGGCAGGCCAAGAAGCTCGGCCGCGTGGCCGATCACGTCCTCGGGCGGGGCAGGGTCGTCGTCGCAGACATTGTAGGCAGCGCCCGGATTGGGCCGTTGGATCGAGGCCAAGAGAACCTGTGCGATGTCCTCTACATGGGTGCGCGAAAAGACCTGACCGGGTTTGAGGATCCGCCGCGCCGTGCCGTCGCGCACCTTTGCAAAGGGTCCGCGTCCGGGGCCGTAGATCCCGGCCAACCGGAAAATATGCAGGGGCAGCCCCGGTATGGCGGCCCAGGCGGCCTCTGCGGCCACGCGGGCCTTGCCGCGCACGGTAGCGGGCGTCAGGGGGCTGTTCTCATCCACCCAGCCGCCTGCATGGTCTCCGTAGACGCCGGTCGTCGACAGGTAACCCACCCATTCAAACTGTTCAGCCCGCTCGGCAATTGCCTCCCCTAGCTCTCGCAGGACCGGGTCCCCATCTGCGTCCGGGGCGGCGGATATCAGGAGGTGGGTTGCCGCGTTCAATGCCGGTAGCATGTCGGCGCCGGGCCAAACCCGGGGCTCTGTCCCGGCGGCCAGAAGCTCGGCCGCCTTGTCCTGCGACCGGGTTGTCCCGATCACACGCCAGTCGGCGGGCAGGAGTTGGGTCAGCGCCCGGGCGGAGTATCCGTGTCCGAAGGAAAGAAGTGTGGTCATACCCCTGTCTCGCCCGTCTCTGCACGGTTGGCAAGATGGGGCGTTTTAGGGAAGAATGGGGTATGACCGGAGCAGACCCCAAACCCGACCCTCAACCGGATCCGAGCCTTCAGGCCGCCTATGACCTGGACAGTCCCGAAAAGGTTGTCCGCCTCTATGAGGCCTGGGCCGAAAGCTATGACGGAACCTTTGCGGCCGCGATGGACTACCAGTTGCCAGCCCGCGTGGCAGAGGCGTTTGACCGTGCGGGTGGCCGCGGGCCAGTGCTGGACGTGGGGGCCGGAACCGGACTTGTGGGCGAGAGACTGGCGGAACTGGGGTTCGGTGTGGTGGACGCCACCGACATTTCGGAGGAAATGCTCGAGGTGGCCCGCCGGAAAGAGCTTTACCAGCGGGTGTTTCATGGGGATTTGATGGGGCGGCTGGACTGTCCGGACAGCGCCTATGGTGGGGTCGTCAGCGCGGGCACCTTTACCCACGGCCACGTTGGCCCGGAAGCCTTGCCCGAACTTTTGCGGGTGGCCCGGCCCGGCGCGGTCTTTGCCCTTTCCATCAATGCCGAGCACTACGAGGCCAAGGGCTTTGGCCCCGCTTTTCGGGATCTCGAAGGTCAGATCACGGAATTGCGTTTGCCGGAGGTCAAGATTTATGGGCAGCGGGCGAAGGGTCCTCATGCCAATGATCTTGGACGGGTTGCGGTGTATCGAAAGGCTTAACCGGCCAAAACCGCCCGTTTGACAGCATACCTGGGTCAGGCGAGAGCCAGCGCCGGCCGCAGTTTGCGCTTGCCTTACTGCGAGGTTTGTTTATCGCAATGGGCATAAACATAACACATGCAGGCAAATGACCCAGACAACTCAGACCACCCAGTCCGCGACTGGACCCAAATCAGCTCGCGACTGGGTCTCGGTATTGGCTCACTACCGCGAACCCAACGAATGGCGCAGCTTCTTTGAACTTGGGGTAAGCATCGTCCCGTTCTTTCTTCTTTGGGGCCTGGCATGGTGGGCGTTGTCATATAGCTACCTTCTGACCTTGGCCATTTCTGTCGTAAACGCTGCGTTCCTGTTGCGCATGTTCACCATCCAGCACGATTGCGGTCATGGTTCGCTGTTTCGCAACCGGGTGCTAAGCGACTGGATCGGGCGGGTCATCGGGGTCTTTACCCTGACACCTTACGATGTCTGGCGGCGGACCCATTCGGTGCACCACAGCGCTGCGGGCAACCTTGCCAAACGCGGGATGGGTGATGTTCACACCCTCACGGTAGCGGAATACAAAAGCCGGTCTTGGATCCACCGCATGCGGTATCGCCTGTATCGGCATCCATTCACCCTTTTCGTGCTTGGCCCGGGCTACCTGTTCTTTTTGCAGAACCGGATCCCTCTTGGCCTGATGTCGACCGTCAAATACTGGGTCAGCGCGATGGCGACGAACCTTGCCATCGTCACGGCCCTGACTGTGATCTGGTACTTTGGCGGCCTGATGCCGGTTCTTCTCATCTTCCTCCCCTCGACGCTGATCGCAGCGACAGCTGGTGTTTGGCTGTTTTATGTCCAGCATCAGTTCGAAGAGACGATCTGGGATCAGGATGAAGACTGGCAGCTACATGACGCAGCCCTGCATGGCAGCTCTCACTATGTGTTGCCGCCCGTGTTGCAGTGGTTCAGCGCCAACATCGGCATCCACCACGTCCACCACCTGTACAGCCGCATCCCTTTCTATCGGCTGACAGAGGTGCTGCGGGACCACAAGGAGCTGGCAACCGGCAATCGCATGACCGTGCGCGAAAGCCTGGCCTGCGCCCGGCTTCATCTGTGGGATGAGAAAAGCAAACGGCTTTTGTCCTTTGCCCAGGCCCGCTCGCTGTCAGCCTAAGGGCTGACGGTTGCCCCTTTTATCCGTGTCTTCAGGCGAAAGATGCCCAGCGCCGGGATACATGCGATCAGCAAGGCCGAGCCAAAGAGGAAAGTGACCCCGGCCTCTCCGGCCCGGTCCGCAAGGGCTCCGGCAATAGCGGGTCCAGCCATCATCAAAGCATAGTAGATCGAAAAGAACACACCCATGCCAAGGGCTCGGGAGTCCGGCCGCAGGATCGCGGCAGGCAGGGTCATGATCGGGCCGGCCCCCAGCCCAAAGAAGAACCCGGCCACACTTAGCGCGATCGTGATGCCCCATGCCGGGGCGTACAGGGCAACGGGTAGTAGGGCTGAATAGCCAATCAGGCTGATCAGGATGACGGTGTCGCGGCGTCCGGTCCGGTCGGCGATGATCCCGCCAAGCGGCAAGGCAATCGCAGTGCCGATGACAAAGATGCTGGTCGTCGAACTGGCCGCCGTCAGGGACCATCCCCGCTCGCTTAGGACCGACGGTCCAAAGGCAAACACCATCGCAAGACCGACGTTGTAAAGCGCCCATATCGTGCTTGCGAGGGTCAGGGTGACAATCGGAAAGCCGGCGCCCCCCATGACCGCTGCTGGCTGCGATGTGGTCGGCGGGGTCTGGTAGAGCAGGGCAAACGCCACCAGTGCAATGCCGATGATCCCCATGACAAAAGCCCAGACCCCGGTCAGACCCCCGGTCGTGGCCACGCTTGGCAAGACCAGAAGGGCCAGCGCAATGCCGACCGGCCATGAGTTGATAAAGATCCCCATCGCGGTCGAGATTTCACGCCCGGCAAACCAGTCCACCAGCATCTTGGTCATGATGACGTTGATGATGACGCCCCCGACCCCCCCGATAACCCGGCCAGCCATCAACCAGCCCCAAGTTGGAGCCAGAGCAATCATGACGACCCCGATCAGCATCAGAACCATGCTCAGCATAACGATCCGCTTGTCACCAAACCGCGCAGCGATGGCCCCGCCGGGGATGGCGACCACGATGCCCGGGGCAAGGTAAAGACCGATCAGCCAGCCCATATCGGCCAGGCTGACGCCGTAGGTTTCAGCGATCAGGGGCGATACCGCTCCAACGGACTGGAACTGAAACGCCATTGTCAGGCGTGCCGTGAACAGCACGGCAAGGATGGTCCAACGACTCATGGCCAAGAATGCTCCGGATCAGGGCACCGGAAATCAGGTGGCCCTGCGTGAAACTATGCTCAAAGATGTCCCGCTGCGAAGGAGTTTTGCGCAAGCATCAGATCGGTAGAAGGGCGTCGTTCCTAGCGACCCTTCCAGACCGGATCCCGCTTTTCGGCAAAGGCCTTGGCGCCCTCTTTCTGGTCCTCGCTCGAATAGAGCAGGTCAACGGTGGCAAACTGGCGTTTGGTGATGCGGTTCAGGGCGTCCTGAAACCGCATATCCTCGGCCTCGCGGACGACCTCCTTGATCGCGGCATAGACGAGGGGAGGGCCAGAAGCGAGAAGGCGGGCGAGATCCCATGCCTTTGGCAGAAGGTCCTCGGGCGTGGTGATCTCTTTGAGAAGGCCCCAGTGCAGCGCTTCTTGCGCATCGAACCAGCGACCGGTCAGCAAAAGGTCCATCGCGACGTGGTAAGGAATGCGTTTGGGCAATTTGATCGAGGCGGCGTCGGCCACGGTGCCCGAGCGGATTTCGGGCAGGGCAAAGGTGGCGTTCTCGGATGCAAGGATCAGATCGCAGGACAAGGCCAGCTCAAGCCCGCCACCACAGCAGATGCCATTGACGGCGCAGATAACCGGCTTGTTCATCTGGGGCAGCTCCTGCAAGCCGCCAAATCCGCCGACGCCGTAGTCCCCATCAACGGCGTCGCCATCGGCGGCGGCCTTCAGATCCCAGCCGGGGCAAAAGAACTTGTCACCTTCAGCCCGCAGAATGCAGACCCTAAGGTCGCTGTCATCGCGAAACGCCCGAAAGGTCTCTCCCATGATCCGCGAGGTTGCCAGGTCGATGGCGTTCGCCTTGGGACGGTCAAGTGTCACCTCAAGGATCGGACCTTCGGTGCGGGTTCGGATGGGTGAGGTCATGGGGCAATCCGGATCAGGGCGTCGACAGCAACGGCGCGGGTGGGGGTACACAGAAGGGGGTTCACCTCAACTTCGGCCAGTCGGTCCGCATTGGCAAGGACATAGGACTGAATGGCGTCTATAGCGGTCAGAATGGCCTCCATATTGGCGGCCGGCTTGCCCCGGAACCCGGCCAGCAATGGCGCGATCCGCAGGCGGCCAAGGGCCTCTATCAATGCGGGACGGCCTGCGGGGACCAGCACCGAAGCGCTGTCCTGCAGGATCTCGGTCAAGGTCCCGCCTGCCGCAACAGTCAGGACAAGACCATGGGCCGGATCGCGGACGACCCCGACCAGAAGCTCTGCCACGGCCCCGGTAACCATCTCTTCCAGCAGGAACGACTCCGCCTCAATGCCTTGCGCCGCATCGATTGCCGACTGGGTGTCGGTCAGATCCAGAACGACGGCCCCCGCTTCGGATTTGTGGGCCAGCCCCTCTCCCTTGAGCACAAACGGAGTGGGCAGGGCCTCGGCCGCCAAAGCGACAGCGGCGACAGACAAAGCGCGCCGGCTGGTCGGGACAGGCAAGCCAAAGGCGGCAAGGGCAGACTTGGCCTCGGCCTCTGTCAGGGTGGTGGTCTGTCGCTCATGACCCGGCAGAAGCAAATCGCTGCCCAGATCTGTAGGGTTCTTGGCCACCGCGGCGGCGATTGCTGCAAAACTCTCTGACAATCCGTTCATCGGGACGACGCCACCTGCAATCAGGGTCGCCGCCACAGATTCCGGCATCAATTCAGGGAGGCTCGCCACCATGGCAGTCGGGCGACCAGTCCGCTGGCGGGTGGCAAGAGCCGCGGCCACGACGTGATCCCAGTCGGCCGGATCACAACGGTCGGCGCGGGGAAAGTCGACGATGAGACAGGTCAGCTTGATGGCTGGGTCGGCCATGGCCGAAAAGGCGTCTGTCATGGCCGCTTCATCGCGCCAGATGTAAGTGTGATAGTCCAATGGATTGGCCAATGTCACTTTTGGCCCCAAAGCAGCGAACAGGGCATCGCGCTGGCTTTGGTTCAGGGCTAGAAAGCGCAGCCCCTTCTGGGCCCCAAGATCTGCCGCGAGACTGGCCTCCCCCCCAGAACAGCTGATCGAGGCGATGTCGGGGGAATGCAGGGGGCCGACCACATGCAGGAACTTGAGGGTTTCGATCAGTGTGGCAAGGTCATCGACGCGTGGAATACCAAGCCGGTGCAGAAGAGCCCCGGCTCCGGCATCGCCTCCGGCAAGGGAAGCGGTATGCGAGATTGTGGCAGCTTGTGCCTCAGCACTGCGACCGACTTTGAGGGCCACCAGGGGCACCGACTTCTCCCGCGCCTTGCGGGCGAGTGTCTGCCATTGATCGAGGTCGCCAAAGCCCTCGACATGCAACCCGATCGCCGTGACCCGTGGGTCGTCCAGCAGGCCCAGGGCTGCCTCAGCCTGCGAGATCTGAGCCTGGTTGCCGCAGGTTAATACATAGGCCAAAGGCAGACCCCGGTTCTGCATGGTCAGGTTGATGGCGATGTTCGACGATTGCGTAAGGATCGCTACGCCGCTGCTGACCGGGACACAACCGTGCTGATCCGGCCAGAGCAACGCGCCATCCAGAGCATTGATCATACCATAGCAATTCGGACCCAGGATGGGCATTTGACCTGCGGCCTGGAGAAGCGCCTGGTGCAAAGCTGCGCCATCTTCGACTTCTGCAAATCCGCTTGCAAAGCAGACGGCCCCCCCAGCGCCGCCGATCGAGAGGGCGGCCACCGCCTCTACCGTCGCTTCACGGTTTATGCCGATGAAACCGGCATCAGGCGGCGACGGTAAAGCCTCCAGCGATGCGAAGGCCGGCAGTCCTGCAATCTCTGTCCGGCTTGGATGCACTGGCCAAACGGGTCCGGGAAACCCGGCCTTGCGAAGTTGAGATATCACCGCAACGCACCAGGCGCCGCCACCGATCACAGCGATAGAGGTCGGGCGAAGCAAACGAGACAGGTCGCGCTGCATGTCAGTGGTCCGGTGTTGGTGGAGGCCGAAGACCCTCCGGGGGGGATATTTTAGATCCGAAGAAGTAAGGATCCGTTAGCTTTGATCTGCCATGGTGGAAGAGCGGTACAGGCGGGGACGCCGATGACCGCATCCGAAGAAGCCCCCCGCAATCACAGTCTTGCGGGGGGTGGCACGGCCGATTGAGTCTTCGGATCAGAAGTATCCCGGGGGGACAGGGCCGCAGGCCCTGGGGGGGCTGGCCCCCCTTAGCGGCTGAAGCTGAACAATGCCGTGCCTTTGGCGTTGCCATGGTTGCGCCGGGCCTATGCGCCCAGGGCGCGCAGCAAATCGCGGCTTATGATGTGGCGCTGGATTTCGCTCGTTCCGTCCCAGATCCTCTCGACCCGGGCGTCGCGCCAGAAGCGCTCGATCGGGTAATCATCCATGAGGCCCATGCCACCGTGCAACTGGATGGCCGCATCCGTCACACGCCCCAGCATTTCACTCGCATAGAGTTTGGCGGAGGCGATTTCGCGGTTCGCCTGCAGTTTTCGGTCCAGCCGGTCGGCCGCCGCAAGGGTCAGCAGGTCCGCTGCATCGATTTCTGTGATCATGTCAGCAAGTTGGAAGCTGACGCCCTGGAACTTGCCGATCGGTTGCCCGAACTGTTCCCGACTGGCCGCATACTCCAGCGCAAGGTCAAAGACCCGCCGCGCCCGCCCGACCGACATCGCGGCTACGGTGATCCGGGTTGCATAGAGCCAGGTGTTCATCACCTCAAAGCCCTGGTCTACTTCGCCCAAGACCTGTGACTGGGGCAGTCTGCAATCGTCGAACTCCAGGATCATGTTCTTGTAGCCGCGGTGGCTGACGGACTTGTAGCCGTCCCGGATCGTGAAGCCTGGTGTGCCACGATCAACAAGGAAGGTGGTGATCCGTTTTTTGGGCCCCCTTGGGGTCATGTCCTCGCCCGTTGCCATGAAAACGATCACGAAGTCTGCATGTTCAGCGCCCGAGATGAAATGCTTGGTTCCATTGGCGATCCAGTCGCTGCCATCCCGCCGGGCGGTGCACTTCATGCCCCTCACGTCGGACCCTGCCCCCGGTTCCGTCATGGCGAGCGCGTCCATTCGTTCGCCTTTGACGGCGGGGGTCAGATAGCGGTCGATCTGGTCGCCTTCACAGGCCATCAGGATGTTCTGCGGCCGTCCGAAAAAGTGGGTGAGCGCCATGGAGCCCCGCCCAAGTTCACGTTCAACAAGGGCGAATTCAGTATGGTTCAGCCCTGCCCCCCCGACGCTTTCGGGAAAGTTGCAGGCGTAGAAGCCAAGTTCGATGGTCTTTCGCTTGATCTCATTGGCGATCTCGGCCGGGACTTCACCGGTTTGCTCGACAAGGGTTTCGTGCGGATAAATCTCATGTTCCACAAACCGGCGCACGGTCTGGGCAATCATTTCGTGGTCGTCGTTCAGCCCGTAGAGCATTTTGCACCCTAGTTGGAGTAATTTGAGCCTTCTTCGTCAAGGATCGCCTTGAGTTCGGCAAGGTGGCGGATGTCTTGTTCGGGGTAGGCTTCGATTTCCGCAGCCGTTTTTTCGGCGACATCATCGGGCAGAACCCGAAGCGGCTGACCGGTCTGGAGGGCCCGGATGTATGTTTCGGCCGACCGTTCGAAATAGAACAGCCTGTTGAACGTCTCGGCCACGGTCGCTCCGATCACAAGCACGCCGTGGTTTCCCATCACCATCACCTTCTTCTTTGGATCGGTGAACAGTGCGGCACAGCGTTCCCCCTCTTCCTCGAAGGCCAGTCCACCATAGGCCTCGTCGATGACAACCCGGTCGTAGAACATGGCCGAGTTCTGGTCGATGGCCGGCAGCCGCGAGTCTGCAAGGCTGGCAAGCACTGTGGCAAAGATCGAATGGCAATGCATCGCACAGCGGGCGTGAGGAACATGCCGGTGGATCGCCCCGTGCAGACCCCAGGCCGTGGGGTCGGGCGCGTTGGGTCCGGTCAGCGCATCCGGGTCATCCGCATCCACGACAATAAGGTCCGACGCCCGGATGCGGGAAAAATGCATCTGGTTTGGATTCATCAGGAACTTTGTGCCGCTATCGTTGATCGCCAGCGAAAAATGATTTGCAACCGCTTCATGTAGGTTAAGCCGTGCGGTCCAGCGAAAAGCGGCAGCCAGGTCGACACGCGCCTCCCAGTGATCAAGGTTCGGCCGGTCCTGTTTCATCGTCAAAAGTCTCCTCAAATCTTTGGCGAACGCTGACAGGGCCGTCTTGTGCGTTCAAGCCAGAAAGCGACAGGGCGAGTCGGTTTGCAGTCGGAACTGTCTTGCGGACGTTGCATGGTTGGTGTGAGATTTGAAAATGGTATATAACATTAAAACATGGGCTGAGAGTGCCCCCCGTCTTGTCGCAGTTGCTGCAGGTCGCTCGCCCGCCGATATGGTCATCCGCGGTGGCAAACTGGTCAATGTTCAAAGTCGCGAAGTGCTAGATGGCTGGCAGATTGCTGTCGCCGACGGCCGCTTTGCCTATGTCGGGCCTGACGCGTCCCATTGCATCGGTCCCGATACCGAGGTGATCGAGGCTGAGGGTCGCTATATGATCCCCGGCCTGTGCGACGGCCACATGCACATCGAAAGCGGAATGCTGACTCCGGCCGAATTCGCCGCTGCCGTCATCCCGCATGGCACGACCACCATGTTCACCGACCCGCATGAGATTGCCAATGTGCTGGGGCTGGCGGGTGTCCGCATGATGCATGACGAGGCCCTGATGCAGCCGGTCAACATCTTTACCCAGATGCCCTCCTGTGCGCCCTCTGCCCCGGGGCTTGAGACGACCGGTTATGAGATTGGCCCAGATGATGTGGCCGAGGCGATGACATGGCCGGGCATCATCGGGCTGGGTGAGATGATGAATTACCCCGGTGTCGTGAACGGTGATCCGCAGATGCTGGCCGAGATCGCAGCAACGATGTTGGCGGGCAAGACGGTCGGGGGGCACTATGCTTCGCCAGATCGCAGTATCCCGTTTCACGCCTATGTCGCAGGTGGCCCGGCTGACGATCACGAAGGTACGGCCGAGGATGATGCGGTCGCCCGCGCCCGACAGGGCATGCGCTCAATGCTGCGCCTGGGATCGGCGTGGTACGATGTGGAAAGCCAGATCACGGCGATCACGCAAAAGGGGCTCGACCCCCGGAACTTTATCCTCTGCACCGATGATTGCCATTCAGGGACGCTGGTCAATGATGGTCACATGAACCGTGTGGTCCGCCATGCCATCGCCTGCGGCTGTGATCCCTTGATCGCCCTGCAGATGGCCACGGTGAATACTGCCACCCATTTCGGGCTGGAACGTGAGTTGGGGAGCATCGCGCCCGGCCGTCGTGCAGATGTTATTTTGACGTCGGATCTTAATTTGATTCCAATTGATGTGGTGATCGCGCGTGGTGTGATTGTCGCCCGCGAAGGCAAGATCATGGTGGACTGCCCTCACTATCACTGGCCCGACAGTGCCCGGCAGACTGTGAGGCTGGGCAAAACGCTGGCCGCTGCGGACTTTGAGATTGCTGCCCCCGAAGGCGCCAATGCCGTTAAGGCCAAGGTGATTGGGGTTGTCGAAAATCAGGCTCCAACAAAGGCGCTCACCGCAGAGTTGCCGGTCGTCGAAGGCCTCGTCGAGGCGGAGGGCGGCGTTGCGCAAATTGCGCTGGTGGAACGCCACAGGGCAACGGGCGGTGTCACCAACGGCTTTGTCTCGGGCTTTGGCTACGAGGGCGAGATGGCCATCGCTTCGACCGTGGCACACGACAGCCACCATATGATCGTCGTCGGCACCAGCCGCGAGATGATGGCCAAGGCGGCCAACCGGCTAGGTGAAGTGGGCGGCGGGATCACAGTCTGGAAAGACGGCGCAGAAATCGCCCTTGTTGAACTGCCCATCGCCGGATTGATGTCCGACAGTCCTGCGGCACAGGTCGCGGCCCAGGCCGATGCAATGGTCGCGGCGATGGCCTCCTGCGGCTGCGTACTCAACAACGCCTATATGCAGCATTCCTTGCTGGCGCTTGTGGTGATCCCGGAACTCAGGATATCCGACCTTGGATTGGTCGACGTCAGGACCTTTGAGATTACCGACCTGTTCGAGGACAACGCATGACCCTGTCAGAGCCAACCGAAATCCACACCCCACCGATGACCGCACCCGAGGCGTTCACCGATCCGGTCCGCGCTGTTGAAAGGTTGACCGAGCTTTACGCAGAGGCCGTCGCCTTTCTGGGTGAAAATTTTGCCAAATCGATGACCGAGGGTCGTCCCGCAGGGCGGGTAAGGGCATTCTACCCCGAGATCCGGTTTGCCACCTCCACCTTTGAGCTGGCCGACAGCCGTCTAAGCTTTGGCCACGTTGCCCAACCTGGCGTCTACTCGACCACGATCACCCGGCCGGTTCTCTTTGGGAACTACCTTGAACAGCAGATCAAGCTTTTAATCCAGAACCACAATGTCCCGGTTCTTATCGGGGTGTCTGACACGCCGATGCCGCTGCATTTTGCGATGGCGAATGATGCGGCCATATCCGTCCCGCAAGAGGGGGCGGCGGACTTTCACTTGCGCGATGTCTTTGACGTGCCGGATCTGTCGACGACCAATGATGACATCGTCAACGGGGCTGGCTTTCATTACCCGGACGGCTCTGCCCCGCTGGCTCCGTTCACGGCCCAACGAGTGGACTATTCGCTGGCCCGGCTGTCGCATTACACAGCGACTGCACCGGATCATTTCCAAAACCACGTCCTGTTCACCAACTACCAGTTCTACGTCGAAGAGTTTGAGGCCTACGCCCGCAAGATGCTGGCCGATCCCGACAGCGGTTACACCGCCTTTGTCGGTCCGGGCAACACGATCCTGACCACGGCGGATGGTGATCTGCCCGTGCCAGCCAAGCTGCCGCAAATGCCAAGCTATCACCTCAAGCGTGAGAATGGGGCGGGGATCACCCTTGTGAACATCGGGGTCGGGCCGTCGAATGCCAAGACAGCGACGGATCATATTGCGGTTCTGCGACCACATGCCTGGCTGATGGTCGGCCATTGCGCAGGTCTTCGCAACTCGCAGCGGCTGGGCGATTTTGTCCTGGCTCACGCCTATCTGCGCGAGGACAAGGTGCTGGACGATGACCTTCCGGTCTGGGTTCCGATCCCGCCGCTGGCCGAGATCCAGATTGCCCTAGAGAATGCTGTTGCCGCCGTTACCGAGCTTGAGGGATACGAACTCAAGCGGATCATGCGGACGGGAACGGTCGCGAGCCTTGATAACCGCAACTGGGAGTTGCGTGACCAGACCGGCCCGGTCCAACGACTGTCCCAGTCCCGCGCTATCGCGCTCGATATGGAAAGTGCCACGATCGCGGCCAACGGTTTCCGGTTTCGCGTTCCTTATGGGACGCTTTTGTGCGTCAGTGACAAGCCCCTTCACGGTGAACTGAAACTGCCCGGAATGGCATCGGATTTCTATAAGACTCAGGTTTCAAGGCACTTGATGATCGGCATCCGGGCGATGGAACGTTTGCGCGACATGCCACTCGAACGGATACACAGCCGCAAGTTGCGTAGCTTTGAAGAGACGGCTTTCCTCTGAAATCGCCAAAATGCCTACAATCCGCGCTGTTTTCCCTTGCATTGTGCCTCAATTTCTTGTGGACCTATACAACATCGCGTGTGTAGGCACGAAATTGGCCCCAATTGCGGGCTGCGAGCAGGGAGACCAGAAATGGCAAAAGCACCAATGACAAAGGCGCAGCTTATCGCTGCCCTGGCCGAGAAGACTGAGACCGACAAGAAATCCGCTGCAGCAGCGCTGGACGCCATGGTGGCGATCATCACCGACGAAGTGTCCGGTGGCGGTGCAGTGACGCTTCCGGGTGTTGGCAAGATTTATTGCCGCGAGCGCCCCGAGCGCATGGTTCGCAACCCCGCGACGGGCGAGCAGATCAAGAAAGAGTCCGACAAGGTGGTCAAGATGACCATCGCCAAGGCACTCAAGGACAGCGTGAACGGCTAAGCCGCTTCACCAGTCTGACGGTTTCAAGGGTCGCCCATCGGGCGACCCTTTTGTTTGTGGCAAGGGCTATGGTCATTTCCTTCTGCTGGGTCTAGCAGATCCGCGAAAGGGGACATCATGGACGTTCGCGCGATTGCAATGGGGCTGGTCTTTGCGATCATCTGGTCCTCGGCCTTTACCTCGGCACGTGTCATCGTCGAGTACGCGCCGCCCCTGACGGCGCTTGCCCTGCGCTTTCTGGTATCCGGCCTGATTGGCATCGGTATTGCCGCAGCTCTTGGCCAAAGCGCCCGACTGAGCCGGCGGCAATGGACTGGAGTCGTCGTCTTTGGTATCTGCCAGAACGCCCTTTACCTTGGGATGAACTTCGTCGCGATGCAGACGGTCGAGGCGTCTTTTGCGGCCATCATCGCCTCGACCATGCCGCTTCTTGTTGCGCTTGTCGGCTGGGTTTTGCTTGGCGATCGGCCGCGTCCGTTGGCAATCGTCGGGCTTCTTGCCGGGGTGGTCGGAGTGGCCATCATCATGGGATCACGGCTACAGGGCCATGTCGATCCGCTTGGCACCCTCTTGTGCGTGCTCGGGGTCGTGTCCCTGACAGTGGCGACCCTGGCGGTACGGGGCGCGACGTCGGGGGGGAATGTCCTGATGATCGTCGGATTGCAAATGCTGGTCGGGGCGGCGCTTCTGGCGATCCCGGCGGCCCTGTTCGAAACATTTGACGTCACCTGGAACTGGCAACTTGGCGTCGCATTCGGTTACACAACGCTCTTCCCCGGCCTCGTTGCGACCGTCGTCTGGTTTCTGCTGGTGCAGCGGATCGGCGCGGTCAAGGCGGCGACGTTCCACTTCCTCAACCCGTTCTTCGGGGTGGCCATTGCTGCGGTCTTGTTGGGCGAAAGCCTCGACCTTCTGGATGTTCTGGGGGTTGTCATTATCGCCGGTGGCATCCTTGCCGTTCAGCTGTCACGTCAAAGCTCCAAGCCTCAGCCCACGATGAGTTGACCCGTTGTAACCCGACAAGGGGCTGACAGCCCTACGGCCTTTGACCATGGTCGGGCGCATGGAGCTCTTGTTCGGATACCTGGCCGGTCTTCTGACCCTGATCAACCCCTGCGTCCTGCCGGTGTTGCCGATCGTTCTGGCGACCGCCCTTCAGGCGACGCGCTGGGGTCCGGTGGCGTTAGCGGCAGGGATGAGCCTGTCCTTTGTCACCTTTGGGCTGGGTTTGGCGGTCTTTGGTCGGGCCATCGGCCTTATGCCGGAAACTGTGGCGCAAGTAGGTGCCTTGTTCATGATTGGTTTTGGGGCGGTGCTTCTCGTCCCCCGCTTTTCCGACCGCTTCGCCCTTGCGACGGCCGGGGTGTCGGCGCGGGCGGATGCGGGGATCGACAGGATCGACCAAAGCGGGGTCCAAGGCCAGTTTCTGGGTGGCCTGCTGCTTGGGGCGGTTTGGGTGCCTTGTGTTGGGCCAACCCTGGGCGGGGCGTCTGCGCTTGCCTCGCAGGGGGAAAGCCTGCTTTGGGCCGGGGCGATCATGGCCTCTTTTGCCCTGGGTATCTCGACCATCATTCTTGCGCTGGGCTATGGCGCGCAAAACGCCATCCGACGTCGCCGCGACCTGCTGCGCCGGATTGCCGAGAAAGCCCGGCCTGCGATGGGCATTATATTCGTCCTGACCGGCCTCGCCCTGTTCCTGGAACTCCACAAATACGCCGAGATCTGGCTGATCCAGACCTTGCCCTTCTGGCTTCAGGACCTGTCGGTCCGCTTTTGACAAGGAGAATGCTCATGCAACGCCGCACCTTCCTCGCCCTCACCGGGGCCGCCACGATTGCGCCACTGACGGTCCATGCTGCCCCGCTGGACTATACACCGGGTCTTGTGACCGAGCGGCTTGCCGCGGGCGAGACGGTTTTCGTGGATTTCAAGGCCAGCTGGTGTTCCACCTGCGCTGCGCAATCGCGGGTCCTCGACAGCCTGAAGGCGGCCAATCCGGCATACGAAGCGAACATTACCTTTGTCGACGTCGATTGGGACACCTACGGCAATGGTGATCTGGCCAACAGGCTGAACATCCCGCGACGGTCGACGCTGGTTGTCCTGCGCGGCGATCAAGAGCTTGGACGCATCGTCGCCGGGACCGCGCAGCGCGATATTCAGGCGTTGATGGATATCGCGCTGTCCGCCTCGTCCTGACGCGGGCGGCCGCCGATGGCGCGGGTCAGGGCATCGGCTGCCCTGATCACCCGTTCGCCCAATCTGGCGATCGACTGATCCTCGATCCGGCTGGTGGGGCCTGACACGGAAATCCCTGCCACCGCCTCGCCGTGCACGTCATAGATGGCAGCGGCGATGCAGCGCATGCCAAGGTTCTTTTCTTCCGCATCGATAGAGTATCCGCGCCCCTGTATCGCAACGAGGTCCCGGCGTAGGTCGTCGGGGGCGGTAAGGGTGTGCTGGGTGAATGAGGTCAAGACATTGCCCTCAAGATACCGATCCAGCCGGTCGGACGGCATCTGTGACAACAACGCCTTTCCGATGCCAGAGGCATGCAGGGGCGACATGGTCCCCGGTGGAAAGAACGCGCGGATCGAGGCGTGGGTTTCGACCTGGCTGACGAACAGGACCGATCCGCCCTGTTGCACCCCAAGGTTTGCTGTTTCGCCCGTAGCCTCCATAAGGTCGCGCAGGATGGGCCGGGCGCGATCCACAAGCGAGGTCCGCCGCAGAAAGCGGGAGCCGATCAGAAACGCCCCCGCGCCGATGTGCCAAAGCTGCTGATCAGCCTCAAAGTCAACGATGCCGCGCCCCTGAAGGGTGACAAGCACCCGGTAGACAGTGGCCGGGGACTGGTCGAGGTCCGACGCGAGGCCCGACAAGGTGGAGCCACCCATCTCGCTAAGCCGTTCAAGAACTTCCATCGCGCGATCCAGCGACTTGATGGTGTTCTGTTCGGTCTTGTCTTCCCAGTCGCGGGGACGGCCGCGGGCCTTGCGTTCGGTCATATTGCCCTCGAGATTTGATGCCGGTTGGCCATCGCTAGCGCGAGGTCTGACCCGCCTGCAAGGCATTTTTCATCGTTGTGAAAAAGTAAATCGCTATATGAAAAAAGTAAGATACTGATAAACATATGTAAATATGTGGAGCGAGAAAACGAAAAAACATTTCAAAAAAATTGCGGTGAGTGCAGGGGGCTCCTATGAAAGGCCATCCAGAGGAGGATTTCGCATGAGCTTTCAGAACCCCGTCTTTATTCCCGGCCCGACCAACATGCCGGAGGCGATCCGCAAAGCCTGCGATATGCCGACCATCGACCACCGCTCGCCCCTGTTCGGTCAGATGCTGCACCCGGCCATCGAGGGTGTGCGCAAGGTGATGAAGTCATCCTCTGCCGAGATTTTCATATTTCCGTCCACCGGCACCGGCGGCTGGGAAACCGCCCTGACCAACACCCTGTCCCCCGGCGACAAGGTGCTCATGGCCCGCAACGGCATGTTCTCCCATCGTTGGATCGATATGTGCCAGCGTCACGGTCTGGACGTTCAGATCATCGAAACACCCTGGGGCCACGGCATTGACGCGGCAGAGTATGAGGCGGCCCTGACCGCCGATACTGCGCATCAGATCAAGGCGGTCCTTGCCACCCACAACGAAACCGCGACAGGGGTCCTGTCTGACATGGAGGCCGTGCGCCGGGCGATGGATTCTGCCAGCCACCCCGCGCTTCTATTTGTCGATGGCGTGTCCTCTATCGGGTCGATGAACTTTGAATTCGACGCTTGGGGCGTGGATGTTGCCGTCACGGGATCGCAAAAGGGCTTCATGCTGCCTCCCGGTCTGGCGATTGTGGGTTTCAGCGCCAAGGCGATGGACATGACAGCCAGGGCCAAGTTGCCGCGCACCTTTTTTGACATCCGCGACATGGAAAAAGCCTACGCCAATAACGCCTATCCCTACACGCCGGCCGTTGGCCTGATCAACGGGCTGAGCCTGGCCTGTGACATGCTGCTCAAAGAAGGGCTCGAGAACGTCTTTGCCCGTCACCATCGCATCGCCGAAGGCGTGCGCGCCGCTGTTGGTGGTTGGGGGCTGGAGATGTGCGCCGCCCGGCCCGAGTTCTATTCGGACAGTGTTAGTGCGGTTCGGACCCCGGCTGGCTTTGACGCGACCTCCATTGTGCAGCATGCGGCCACCAAATACGGCATGGCCTTTGGTGTTGGCCTTGGCGAAGTTGCGGGCAAGGTTTTCCGAATTGGCCACCTTGGCAGCCTGACCGACGCCATGATGCTTTCGGGGCTGGCAACGGCCGAGATGTGCATGGTCGACCTTGGTCTCGACATTAAGCTCGGCTCGGGCGTTGCGGCGGCGCAGGCCGTCTACATGGCCCCCCAGGTCATCGCCAAGAAGGACGCCGCGTGATGAAGGACACGATGTATATCCCCACATATGACGACATGCTGGCAGCGCATGAGCGGATCAAACCCTACATCCACCAGACGCCGGTTCTGACATCGTCTTACCTGAACGACCTTACCGGCGCGCAACTGTTCTTCAAATGCGAGAACTTCCAGAAGGCCGGGGCGTTCAAGGTTCGTGGGGCCTCTAACGCTGTCTTTGGCCTGTCTGACGACATGCTTGAAAAGGGCGTCGCAACCCACTCATCCGGCAACCATGCCCTGTCCCTTAGCTATGCGGCCGGTCGCCGGGGTATTCCCTGCAACGTGGTCATGCCGCGCACCGCCCCTCAGGCCAAGAAGGATGCCGTGCGGGGATACGGCGGGATCATCACCGAGTGCGAGCCTTCGACCACCAGCCGCGAGGCGGTTTTTGCCGAAGTACAGGCCCGCACCGGAGCTGAATTAGTCCACCCCTACAACGACCCCCGCGTCATCGCCGGTCAGGGCACCTGCTCGCGCGAGTTGATGGAGCAGACCGATGGTCTGGATATGGTCGTCGCCCCGATCGGCGGTGGTGGCATGATCTCGGGCACCTGCCTGACCCTGTCGACACTGGCCCCCGAAGTGAAGGTGATCGCAGCAGAACCCGAGAATGCCGACGACGCTTATCGCAGCTTCAAGGCGGGTCACATCATCGCCGATGACGCGCCCGATACTGTGGCTGACGGGCTCAAGGTGCCGTTGAAGGACCTCACCTGGCACTTTGTCTCGACCCATGTAAACGACATCTACACCGCCTCTGAGGACGAGATCGTCGAGGCGATGAAACTGACGTGGAAGCGGATGAAGATCATCATCGAGGCCAGCTGTGCTGTGCCGCTTGCGATCATTCTGAAGAACAAGGCCGCCTTCGCGGGCAAACGCGTGGGCGTCATCATCACCGGAGGCAATGTCGATCTTGACACGCTGCCCTGGTTCAAGGGCTGAGGAGACTGCAATGAACAAGCAAACATCGTTCGAAGGACTTGAGGTTGGCTATGACGTTCCGGCCCTTCCGGGCATGAATGAGGCCGATATCCAGACACCTTGCCTGGTTCTTGACCTGGATGCGCTCGAGCGCAACATTAAGAAGATGGGTGATTTCGCCAAACAGATGGGGGTTCGCCACCGGGTTCACGGTAAGATGCACAAGTCCGTCGACGTGGCGCTGCTACAGGAAACGCTGGGCGGCTCTGTCGGGGTATGCTGCCAGAAGGTCAGTGAGGCCGAGGTTTTTGCCCGTGGTGGGATCAAGGATGTTCTGGTGTCCAACCAGGTGCGTCAGCCCGAAAAGATCGACCGCCTTGCCCGTCTGCCCAAGCTGGGCGCCCGCGCCATCTGCTGCGTCGACGATCTGGCTAACGTAGCCGATCTGTCCGAGGCCGCAGTGAGTCATGGAACCCAGATCGAATGCCTGGTCGAGATCGACTGCGGTGCAGGTCGTTGCGGTGTGACGACGACCCCGGCCGTGGTCGAGATCGCCAAGGCAATCGATGCAGCCCCCGGTCTGAAGTTCGCAGGCCTTCAGGCCTACCAAGGCGCGATGCAGCACCTGGACAGCTATGAGGACCGCAAGGCCAAGATCGAGATTGCCGTGGCCCAGGTGAGGGACGCGGTCGACACGCTCAAGGCCGAAGGGCTGGAGTGCGACATCGTCGGCGGTGGCGGCACCGGGTCCTACTACTTTGAGGGGACCTCGGGCGTCTACAATGAGCTTCAGTGTGGGTCCTACGCGTTCATGGACGCCGATTATGGCCGCATCCTCGACAAGGATGGCAAGCGCATCGACCAAGGCGAATGGGAGAATGCTCTGTTCATCCTGACTTCGGTGATGAGCCATGCCAAGGCCGACAAGGCCATTGTTGACGCGGGCCTGAAGGCCCAGTCCGTCGACAGTGGGCTGCCGGTCATCTTTGGCCGCACGGATGTCACCTATGTCAAATGCTCGGACGAGCATGGCGTGGTGGCAGACCCCGATGGTGTGCTGAAGGTGAACGACAAGCTGCGTCTGGTGCCCGGCCATTGTGATCCGACCTGCAACGTCCACGACTGGTATGTCGGTGTCCGAAACGGCAAGGTCGAAACGCTCTGGCCCGTATCGGCCCGCGGCAAGGCCTACTGACACAACCTGGCCCCGCTGGAGGAGCCTCCGGCAGGGATATTTTGGATCCGAAGAAGCAGGGGACGGCGCGCCGTTCCTTGCAGGGAGAATAGCTGAGATGTGGATTGTGCCCGAGGGAACCATCGGCGGACTGATGACGCCGGAGGCGGCATTTGTGGCCGTCGAACAGGTGTTCGCCGCGATGTCGCGAGGGGAGGCCTACAATTTCCCCGTCATCCGTGAGGCAATTGGTCATGCCGACGCCCTCTACGGGTTCAAGTCAGGCTTTGACCGGGCCGGCCTGAACCTTGGTTTGAAAACGGGTGGCTACTGGCCGGGCAATGCCGACAAAGGCCTGACGAACCACCAGTCGACCGTGATCCTGTTTGACGCCGATACCGGCAGGGCCAAGGCGCTTGTCGGGGGCAATCTGTTGACGGCCCTGCGGACTGCCGCGGCCTCGGCCGTGTCGATCAAGCATCTGGCGCGGCCAGATGCCAAGGTCCTGGGCATTGTTGGTGCGGGTCACCAGTCGGCCTTTCAAATGCGGGCGGCGGTTGCGCAGCGCGACTTTGAGCGGGTGATCGGCTGGAACCTGCATCCCGAGATGCTGAGCCGCCTCGCCGATACCGCAGCGGAACTCGGCATGCCGTTCGAGGCCGTCCCCCTTGATCGGCTGGGGGCCGAGGCGGATGTGATCATCACGATCACTTCGTCATTCGACCCGATCCTGATGGACGCTCAGATCGCCCCGGGTACTCACCTTGCCTGTATGGGCACCGATACCAAGGGCAAGCAGGAAGTGGATGCCGCCCTTGTGGCCCGCGCTACCGTCTTTGCCGACGAAGTGGCGCAGTCCGTGACCCTGGGCGAAGCGCAACATGCGGTCGCGGCCGGACTGAAAGCTGAGTCCGACATCGCCGAAATGGGCGCGGTCATCAATGGAACGCATCCGGGCAGGACATCGGAGGCCGAGGTCACCCTGTTTGATGGAACAGGTGTCGGCCTTCAGGACCTGGCAGTTGCGGCCGCGGTTCTTGATCTGGCCATCGAGCAGGGCATCGCGGTTGAGGTGGCGTTCTGAACCCTACCGCCGTAGCAGTGTATCGCCATAGGCCAGTCGAGGCGTCAGTTCGACAAGGGCCTCGACTTCGGCGCTCGGGTTCGATGTCCGGGCTGCAATGATCCTGGCGGCTTTGGCACCGACCTCGCGCCGGCAGGCATCCATGGTGGCGAGCTGCCGGGGCAACCCTTCGAGAAGTTCGACCCCATTGAAACCGGCCAGACCGATGCGGCCGGGGATGTCGATCCCCTTTTCGAGCAGGTACAGAAGCCCGCCTGCACCGATCATGTCATTCGAGTAATAGAGAAAATCGATCTTTGGACTGCGCTCCAGGATGGATTGGGTCATCTCTCGCCCTTTGGCCAGGGCCGACCCACCTGAGTAGAACTCGCGATCCACGATCTCGAGTCCGGCCTTTCCAAGGGTCCTGGTGAAGCCTTCGAACCGCTTTCTGGCTCGGTGATCAAGCGGCATTTTGGTCCCCAGAAAGCCGATATTCCGGTAGCCGGCCTCTATGATGGCCTCAGCCATGACCCGGCCCGCGCGCCGGTGCGAGATGCCGACACAAGCGTCGATCGGCTCACCATCCACATCCATGATCTCGACCACCGGCACGGCGGCTTGCGCCAACATCGCGCGGGAGGCTTCGGAATGTTCTAGACCGGCAATGATCACCCCGGCAGGCCGCCAGGATAGCATCTCGAAAAGGACCTTTTCTTCCTTTTCGCTCATGTAATCGGTCACCCCGACGACCGGCTGCAGGTCTGTGTCTTCCAGTGCTTCGGAAATGCCGGACAGCACCTCGGGGAAGACCATGTTGCTGAGCGAAGGGATGATCACTGCGACAAGGTTGACATGGCTTGAGGCCAGTGCGCCCGCGATCTTGTTCGGAACGTAGCCGAGCCGTTTGGCGGCGTCTTGGACCTTGCGCCGTGTCGCCTCGCTCACGTCGCCTTTGTTGCGCAGAACGCGGCTGACTGTCATTTCGCTTACACCCGACGCTTCGGATACATCTCGGAGGGTGAGGGGCCGTCTGGGCGGAGGGGTCAAGTGCGCGGTCTTTCGAGATTTGCCATCTGCTTGATTGATACCTGTGCGCGATCAATTGTCCAAGCAAATGCGCTTCGTCTTCAGCCTGCCGTTGACGTGGGGGGCTGCGTTGGGCCATGAGAGATTAACGGCTCCGTAGCTCAGGGGATAGAGCAACCGCCTCCTAAGCGGTAGGTCTCAGGTTCGAATCCTGACGGGGCCACCATTCTTTTTGATTTCGAAATGCACGCTTGGCAAAGCTGCGTGATGCAGCAGGGCCGGTTGATTTCTTGGGTCGACTTGCTGGCCGGTTTGCGCACTTTGGCAGCGAAACAGCTTCTCCTCCGGGCGGAGTAACCACAAATATGCTTAGCAATTGTGAAGAAATACAAACTGGATATGAATCCTTTCCGATTGTCCGCTATTCAGGGTTGCAAGACGCTGTGACCGGTTCGGGTCAGGGTAGTTGCCGACAACCGCACTGTTCCGTGAGGACACGAGCGGAAAAGTGGTATTGAACCCTGGTTGAACAAAAGAAGTGAGTTGCTGCCGGCAGGGTTGGGCAGCGCGTGTTTTGGTTTTGAGTGACGAGGTCTGCCGTGGTGCAATCGAGAACAGCCGCCCTTGATGAGATGATCGAATTCGCGATGGAAGAACTCCTTTCGGGGAACAACCAGCGAAAGAGAGCGATGGTCAGACGAATGGCCGAGCGGTGGCCGGGAGAGCCGGCCCTGGCCTTGGTCTATGCCGTTACATCGGCAACTGGGACGATCGAGGACACGTTCGATCCGTCGATCCAGGACCCTGTCATTCCACTTGGGTATCGATTGTCGGCCCTGATTTCGGCCGATGTCCATGCAGTGCAGTCAATGGGGCAGGTTCCATCCATGGCGGGTGATCTGCTGCATTTCTGGCGCCGGGTCGATCCGCTGTTCCTGCGGCTGCAATAGAATGCGCCTCTACGTTCGCTGCAGAAGGTCGGGGTGTCAGACCATCCGGATGACGTCCTTGTCGATCGCCAGAACATAACCTCGTCTGGCGATGTTCTTTATCAAAAGCTCGCTGACCATCTGGTTGCCCAGCGTGTCGCGTAGCCGCTTGATCCGTGTTGCACCGGCAGCCTCGTCGCAGTCGCTGGAATCACGGCCGGAAATGACGCCTTCGATTTCAGCCCCGCTCAGGACTTCGTCGTCCATGCGGGCCTCGGCCAGAACGGAAAGGGTCTCGATCGCGGACTCGGTCAGTTTGAATTCGATGTTGTTCAGAAGGACGGTATTCTGCTCGCGCGCGATCATGAGTGAGTTTACCTCGATCCCCTTGCGCTCGATCTGGCCCATCCGGCGGTTCATCGCGATGAGCATGACGAGGAAGGCGACCGCTGCGATCAGCAGCGATGTCGAAAAGACCAGCAGGACGAAAATCACAAAACGATAGCTGTCGAGGGTTGCCGAAAACGCGGTGCCGGACTGCGCGAGAATCTCAAGTAGTTTGATTTCGGCCCGGGTGGTGAGGTCGTCATTCTCGACAAAGAGCTGCTCGACCCGTGCGTTGAAAGCATTTGCGTCGGGCAGGTTGATGAACAGCAGGATCGCCGCCACCAGCAAAATCAGGACTATGGCGGCTATGCCTGCAATGACGATACGGTTGCCGGTCTGGCGCGCCTCAATAGCGGAGATAGAACTCGCCTGCACTCTCTCTCCTTTCGGCAAGGCCGGCATCGTCAAATACGCCGAGCACGTTCAAAAGCTGCCAACCATCGGCCGCCAACTTTGGGGTCAATTCAGCCGTCGCGGTCTCGATCGAGCATTCCCCGTTAATCTGCACGACACCGTACTGCAGGCGCAAGGGATCGTCCTGTTTGGCCTTGTAGTCCGCATAGCACGCGGCCTCGGCTGAGGAGGCGGCGAAACCCAGGGCAAGGAGGCTGGCGATGATAATCTTCATGATGCTCCAACCATGCCTTGTGAGAGGTCTGATACACAATAGCCTTCGCAGCCCGGACCGTTGCTAGCCGATAACATGGCGGTGTTATTGCCTGTCTTTCGCCCTGACCACATTCCTCTTCCCAATCGAACGGCGCAGTCGGGGCCCGCCCTGCAAGCGCCCTGCAGCGACCAAAGGGAAGGAACCGCACCCATGACGCCAAAACACAGGTCCATACGGATACTGATCGCCTTGATCACCGGAACCTGCCTTCTTGCCGGGACCACGGTAGCCTTTGCCGAAGAGGGCCACAATGCATCTCGTGGATACCTTTCCCGGCCCTACATCAATCAATCCGACGTAAGGTCATCGGGACAATGGACCCACGGCGGGTTCTGGAACCAGCGCCCAGGCTGGCAGCGCCGTTTCGAAGAGCCGCGACAGGCACCGCGTTACCAGCCGCGCCACCAGCCTCAACATCATGGGCGGTTCCAACCCCCTACAGTACGCCCAATACCTGCCCAGCCGCTACCATTAGCCCGCGTCCGCTATCTGCCACTATCGTGTATCGACAGCATCTCGGTTGGAACGGCGGACATCTTTGTTTTTGACTCGGCCTGCATGAGGGAACGCCAGATCAATCTTCGGACTTTGCCGGCCGCCTGCGCGGTCCGGGTCCAGACCCGAGGGGACAGGGTCGACGGGTACGACACGGTTTGCCTGCGCACTGCAGGCTACAGGTTGGTCGGCGACTAACGCCGACCGAGCAGAGGCCCGGCGCACATTGCCCCAGTTGCGTCGTGTCGGAGGAGGGCGGGAAGGTCGGACATGACTTCCCGCCCTTTTTTCGTTTTTTGAGGTTCCCTGCGGTGCGCCTGCGGCGCAAGCCTTTTGGCACTTCGTGCGACTGGGGCTTTGCCCCAGACCCCAGGATACTTATGAACCGAAGAAGCGCAGAGGGTTTTGGGGCAGATAGTCGATGGCGGATTACTCTTTTGAGCGGATGGCAATAGATCGTGGCCAGACCCCGGTTGCCGGGGTGGATGAGGCCGGTCGGGGCCCTTTGGCGGGGCCTGTCGTGGCTGCCGCCGTCATCCTAGACCCTGCCTGTATCCCGGCCGGTCTGGATGACAGCAAGGTCCTGAGCGCCAAGCGGCGTGAAGTGCTTTGTGCGGCCTTGTTCGAGGTGGCGCAGGTTGGTTTCGGGATCGCCACCGTCGAGGAGATTGACGAGATCAACATCCTTCGCGCCTCTCATCTGGCCATGTGTCGTGCGATCGAGGCCCTGCCGGTGCCGCCCGCCCATGTCCTGATCGATGGCAATCTGATCCCCCGGGGACTGCTATTGTCCGCCGAGGCGATCGTGAAGGGCGATGCCCGAAGTCAGAGCATCGCGGCGGCCTCAATTGTGGCAAAAACGAGGCGCGATGCGATCATGGTGGATTTGGCGCAACAGCATCCCGGCTACGGATGGGAGCGCAACGCGGGCTATCCGTCGAAAAGCCACAAACTGGCCCTTCAAAATCTTGGGGTTACCCCACACCATAGACGCAGCTTCAAGCCGGTCCACAATATCTTGTATCAAGGAAAAATCGTAACTCCTTGATTCAATAAAGGTTTTGACAGCGATTCGCTCCTGACTCATCCTGCACTCAACCAAGAGCGAACCATTCGCCGGGACAGAGGCAGACTGATGACGAAGATTAAAGACCGGAGCGCCCAGGCGCTCCCCCTGAACACGATCCTGGATGGCGAGTGCATCGAGGTGATGCGGAGCCTGCCCGAGGCCTCGGTCGACCTAATCTTTGCCGACCCGCCATACAATCTGCAACTGCGCGGCGACCTTCATCGCCCGGACAATTCGCGTGTCGATGCGGTGGACGATCATTGGGACCAGTTTTCGAGCTTTGCCGCCTATGATCGGTTCACCAGGGACTGGCTTGCCGCCGCCCGTCGTCTGTTGAAACCGAACGGCGCGATCTGGGTCATCGGATCGTATCACAATGTATTCCGCATGGGGGCCGAGCTTCAGAACCAAGGCTTCTGGATCCTGAATGATGTGGTCTGGCGCAAGTCCAATCCGATGCCAAACTTTCGTGGCAAACGACTGACGAATGCCCATGAGACGCTGATCTGGGCGTCCAGGGACGAGGGCAGCAAGTACACTTTCAATTACGAAGCCCTCAAGGCCCTGAACGAAGGTGTGCAGATGCGGTCGGATTGGGTCCTGCCGATCTGTACCGGACATGAGCGCATCAAGGATGACAAGGGCGACAAGGCGCATCCGACCCAGAAGCCCGAGGGCCTGTTGCATCGTGTCATTCTGGGTACCACCAATGCTGGCGATGTGGTTCTTGACCCCTTCTTTGGCACCGGCACGACGGGTGCTGTCGCCAAGATGCTGGGCCGGGAATACATTGGCATTGAGCGCGAGCCTGCCTATCGAGCAGTAGCGGAAAAGCGCATCGCCAATGTTCGCAAGTTCGACAGCGATGCCATTGCTGTCACCGGCTCCAAAAGAGCCGAGCCGCGGGTGGCCTTTGGTGTTCTGGTCGAACGCGGAATGCTGCGTCCTGGCGAGATGCTGGTGTCCCCACGTGGCAAGACGGCCAAGGTGCGGGCTGATGGCACCCTGATCGGCGATGACGTCCGGGGCTCTATCCACCAGGTGGGTGCCCATCTGGAAGGCGCACCGAGCTGTAACGGCTGGACCTACTGGCACTTCAAGCGGGACGGCAAGACGGTCCCAATCGACCTCTTGCGCCAGCAAATCCGCGCCGAGATGGTCGAACACTGAATTCACGATTTACCGCCGGTGCCTGTGGCTTTACCCAGGGGCGCTCACCTTGCCCCGCCGTCTTTGATGACGTGCGGGGCGTTTTTATGTTGTAATGTGCGGGGGTCGCTTTGGCCCGAAAGAGGATGACTAAATGACGACCGCCCGCTCAATCCGTCTTGCCGCCCGTCCCAAGGGGCTGGCTACCCTCAAGGACCTGTCGCTGACAGAGGATCCAATCCCTGTTCCCGGTCCTGGCCAGTTCCTGGTCCGGGTGATCTGGTTGTCGCTGGATCCCTACATGCGGGGCCGGATGGATGATGCAAAGTCCTATGCCAAGCCCGTGGACATAGGCGACATCATGCAGGGCGGCTGCGTGGGCGAGGTCCTGGCCTCGCATCATCCGCACTACACACCTGGAGAGATCGTGACGGGGGCCTTTGGCTGGACGACGCATGCGGTGTCGGATGGGGAGGGTGTGCGCAAGCTTGATCCCCGTCTTGCCCCTGTCTCGACGGCGTTGGGGGTTCTGGGGATGCCTGGGATCACGGCCTGGGTCGGCCTTAACGACATTGCCGCAGCCCAGCCGGGGGAAACGATCGTGGTTTCGGCGGCCACGGGGGCGGTAGGCGGACTGGTCGGGCAGCTGGCCAAGGCCAAGGGTATGACCGTGATCGGCCTTGCCGGGGGGCCGGACAAATGTGCCTATGCCTGCGAGGCGCTGGGCTATGATCATTGTCTGGATCACCGCGCGGCACCCGATGCCCGCACCCTTGGGGCCCGGATCGCAGAGGTCGCGCCGCAGGGTGTCGACGTCTATTTCGAGAACGTCGGGGGCAAGTCCTTGTCAGCCGTCCTGCCCCGGATGAATGTGCATGGCCGGGTTGCCCTTTGCGGTATGATCGCCTGGTACGGTGGTCAGAACCTGGAAGAGGCGCTGCCCTTGCCACTCGTCTGGCGGACAGTGCTGACCCGCAGGCTGGGGGTTCAGGGCTTTATCATCTTTGACCACTTCCACCGGTTCCCCGAGTTTCTGAAAGAAGTGGGCCCGATGGTCGCGGACGGCCGCATCGTTGTGCGCGAGGACGTGACCGAGGGGATCGAGAATGCTCCTGCCGCCTTCTTGCGCATGCTCGGGGGTGGCAACTTTGGCAAGACCCTCGTCCGGGTTGGTCCTGATCCGTAAGGTGGGTCCTGACCCACCGCCCCCTTAGGGCATCTGTCAGCGCGGCATCGGGTTGGTCGCCTTGTTGTAAGCTGTCCAGTCGGTGATGTCGGGATAATGGGTCCGGCGCCAGACCCGGACCCTTGGGTTCATCACTTTGCGCCATAGCGGGGGGATCATCGCGGCAACGGTCATGACGGGATAGCCATATGGCAGCTGTGGGGCATCTGCTTCGCCATAGGTCTGCAACAGGGGAAACCGCCGGTCGGGCTTGTAGTGGTGATCGGAATGCCGCTGAAGGTTGATCAGCAACCAGTTCGACACCTTGTGGCAGGCGTTCCACGAATGTCGGGGCAGGGTATGTTCATACTTGCCATCACCCAGATGCCTGCGGGTCAGCCCGTAGTGTTCGACATAGTCGACCAGTTCAAGCTGCCAGACGGCGATAAAGGCCTGGGTCAGAAACAGGAACACCCCCCAGCCGCCACCGATCAGGACCGCAAGCAGCAGCATGGCCCCCTGCAGGGCCCAGTAGCGCCAGAACGGATTTGACAGATCCGTCCAGGGGCGACCCTTGCGGGCAAGCATGGCCTTTTCTGCCCGGAAGGCCGAGATCAGGCATTGCCTCAGGACACGGGGAAAGAACCGGTGGAACCCTTCGTTGTAGCGGGCTGTTACCGGGTCCCGTGGCGTGCCGACATAGCGGTGATGGACCAGCAGATGTTCCGAGCGAAAGTGAGAATACATCACCATTGCCAGCAGGATATCCGCAAGCCAGCGCTCGCCCTTGGGCTTTTGGTGCATCAGCTCGTGCGAATAGTTGATGCCGATGGTTCCGGTCAGGATGCCAACACCAAAGAACAGCGCCCATTCCTCGAACCGGCTCAGGTGGTCTGTCGCACTGACAAACCACAGAACGCCAAAGACGGTCGCAAATTGGAGGGGGGCCCAGATCAGCGTGATCAGCCGGTACCATTTCAGGCCGGTTTCGGCCGCTTCCGGGTCTGGGTTTTCGGTGTTCAGACCGACAACGAAATCGAGAGCTGAAAACAGGTACCAGGTGCAGAGCGGCATCAAAATCAGGGTCCAGCCACCCCAGATGGCGCCCTGCCAAACGATCGGGATCAGCAACAGCGAGATCCAGAAAGGCCAGGCGCGGCTAAGACGAGCAAAGTCACTGGTGGTTGGGACGGTGGTCATTTTCTGGCCCGACATGATTTTTCCAAGTCTACCCCGGTCTACTCTCGCGCTCAAACAGGCCGTAGCGTCGCGGCGGCCAGATCATAGACCTTGCGCATGACGGTTGGCAGGTCGGCTGGTCGAAACCTTGATGCCGGGACAAATACCCCCCTGTCAGGGACATCCTGTACCCTCACATCGGCTGTCATTATGGCAAGCCTGAGATGAAAATGTGTGAAGGTGTGCCGGGCTTCGGCCCCCAGCAGGGTCCAGTCGGCGTTGATTGGCGGGTTGGCCCGGGGATCGTCGCTCCAGTCAGAGCCGGGCCAGCCCAGCATGCCGCCCAAAAGGCCCTTGTCTGGCCGGGTTTCCAACAGCCAGGCGCCATCGGCACGACGGGCCACATAAGCAATGCCAAGCCGGGTAGGCTTTACCGCCTTGGGCAGCTTGCGCGGAAGCTCGCCCTGGGTGCCACGGGCGCGGGCCAGACAAGGCTCGCGCAGGGGGCAGATGCCGCAGGCCGGGTTGCGTGGGGTGCAGATCGTTGCCCCAAGGTCCATGACCGCCTGGGCGTGGTCGCCGGGTCGGCTGGCAGGTGTCAGCGCCTCTGCCCGTTCGGTCAGCTCGGGCTTGGCGGTCGGCAGCGGCGTGTGGATGTCAAAGAGCCGGGCCATCACCCGTTCGACATTGCCGTCCACCACTGTCGCCCGTTCATCATAGGCGATCGAGGCGATGGCACTTGCCGTATAAGGCCCGATCCCCGGCAGGGTCAGCAGGCCTTCGCGCGTTTGCGGAAAGACCCCACCATGATTCGCCGTCACCGCCCTGGCACATTTGAGAAGGTTCCGCGCCCGGGCGTAGTAGCCCAGGCCTGCCCAGGCCGCCATGACATCGGCATCCTCGGCGGCGGCCAGGTCTGTGATGCGCGGCCAAAGGGCCGTGAATTTCAGGAAATAGGAGCGAACAGCGGCGACGGTCGTTTGTTGCAGCATCACCTCGGACAGCCAGACCCTGTAGGGATCGGGCAGCACGCCTTGGCGACGGTCCGCCGGTCCAACCCGCCAGGGCATGTCCCGGGCGTGGCGGTCATACCAGTCCAGCAGGGCAGCGCTCATTTCGTCGTCACGCATAGTTTATGTCGGGTCCGTTCTGGTTTCGCTGGCCTCATCCCGACCAATCCTTAGTATGCACACCTAAGATGAAACAGCCCCGCCACCAATCCACCACTTATGGTTTCTCTCAGACCTCGCGTCTGTTGCAGGGGCGCATCCGCACGGCGTCAGAGGCACGCGGGTTTGCGGTGACCCGCCTTCTGACCCATTGGGACGAAATTGTAGGGCAAGCGACCGCCCAAATCGCCCGACCCGTGAATGTCAGCTACGGACGCGAAGGGATGGGGGCGACCCTGACCATTCTCACGACAGGCTCACAGGCCCCAATGCTGGAAATGCAGAAAGAGCAGATCCGCGAGAAGGTGAATGCCTGCTATGGCTACCGGGCGATAAGCCGGGTCCGGATCACCCAGACCGCCCCCACCGGGTTTGCTGAGGGGCAAGCTGTTTTTGGCAATGCACCGCCGAAGACAGAGCCTCGCCCTGACCCGAAAATCGCTGATGCTGCCGCTGCGGCAACATGCAATGTCAAAAACGCCGATTTGCGCCTTGCGCTCGAGGCGCTTGCCAACAATGTGCTGCGCAAGCAGTCATCCTGAAGGATCAGAAAGATCATGAAAAAGCTATTGCCGGTCATCGCCCTCGCTATTTTTGCCGTTTTGGGAGGGACCTGGTTCCTGACCCAGTCCTCGGACCCCAGCGATCCCATTCTGGGATCAGCCCTGGCACAGGAAGCCGGCGAAATTGACACCTCCACCGTGGCCGAAATGGTTCTTGGCAATCCGGACGCGGCTGTCGAAGTGATCGAATACGCTTCGTTCACCTGCCCGCATTGCGCCGCCTTTCACGCCAACCAGTTTCAAGAGTTGAAGGCCAACTACATCGACACCGGCCTGATCAAGTTCGTCTACCGCGAGATCTATTTTGACCGGTTTGGCCTCTGGGCCTCGATGGTGGCCCGTTGCGGCGGTGAGATGCGGTTCTTTGGCATTTCTGACATGCTTTACGACCAGCAGCGTGAATGGATTGCTGGTGGTCAAGATCCCGCCCTTATTGCCGGGAACCTGCGTCGGATCGGTCTGACGGCGGGACTTGATGGTGAGCAGGTTGATGCCTGCCTGTCGGACCCGACGACGGCGCAGACCCTGGTGGCCTGGTTTGAAGAGAATTCGGCGCGCGACGAGATCACGTCCACACCCAGCTTTATCATCAACGGCGAAAAATTCTCGAACATGTCCTATTCAGACTTTGCCGCTGTGCTGGACGAGCGTTTGGCCGCCCAGTGATCGACGACCATAAGGCGGTCCCGACCGGGCCTCTGGCCGGGATCAAGGTTATAGAACTGGCGCGTATCCTGGCCGGCCCTTGGGCTGGCCAGCTTCTAGCTGACCTTGGGGCCGAGGTTATCAAGGTCGAATCCCCCGAGGGCGACGACACCCGGCAATGGGGGCCGCCCTTTGTGACCCCCGAAGGATCGGCGGCCTATTTCCATGGCTGCAACCGGGGCAAGCAATCGGTCGTCATCGACTTTCGCACATCCGAAGGCCAGGCCGAGGTGCGGCGTCTGGTGCAGGACGCCGACATCCTGATCGAGAACTTCAAGGTTGGCGGACTGGTCAAATACGGGCTCGACTACGCAAGCCTAGCTCAGTTGTCGCCCGGACTTATCTACTGTTCGATCACCGGCTTTGGGCAAACCGGCCCCTATGCCCATCGGGCGGGGTATGACTTTATCATCCAAGGCATGTCCGGCCTGATGTCTGTGACTGGTGAGCCTGACGGCCAACCCCAGAAAGTAGGCGTTGCTGTAACCGATATCTTTACCGGGGTGTACTCGGTCACCGCGATCCTTGCTGCCCTGCACAAGCGGCATGAAACCGGGCGGGGTCAACATATCGACATGGCCCTTCTGGACGTGGCCACCGCCATCACCGCCAATCAGGCGATGAATTACCTGACCACCGGAACAGCCCCCATGCGGCTGGGTAACGCGCATCCCAATATCGTACCTTATCAGGTGTTCGATTGCGCCGACGGTCATATCATCATCGCCAGCGGCAATGACGGTCAGTACGCCCGGCTTTGCGCCTTGCTGGGTGTGCCAGACCTCGCCATTGATCCGGCTTACCGCACGAATGCAGATCGCCTTGCAAATCGGACTGCCTTGATCGAGGCGTTGATGGCCGTGACCCGGACGCGAAGCAAGGCCGACCTGCTGGCGGACTGCGAAAGGGCAGGTGTCCCGGCAGGGCCGATCAATGATCTGGCCGAGGTTTTTGCTGATCCGCAAATCATCGCCCGGGGTATGCAGATTGCGCCGGGCGGCATTCCGGGCGTCCGCAGCCCGATTGTATTTTCGGAAGACGAGCTGGCCCTCGACCGACCAGCCCCAGCCCTTGGCCCTATTGGCGACTAAGGCCAAGTGCGGCTAAAGCCTGATCTAGCGGGGACCAATCTTCCAGCGTTAATCGCACGGGCAGGGTCAGGACTTTGGCCCGGAATGCCGGGGGCAGGCGGACTGCATCCTTTTCGGTAGTAACAAGCTGGGCGCCCAGACCCAGCGCCTCACGCTCAAGACGTGCCATCAGTGCGTCGGTAAGCGGTTGGTGATCTTCCAGAGCTTCGCCGCCCAGAACCTCGGCCCCTTCGGCGCGCAGGGTAGCAAAGAACTTTTCCGGGTGGCCGATTCCGGCAAAGGCGAGGACCCTCTGGCCCTTCCACGGCAGGCCCATGGCAAGAGGGGTCAATTGCCCGCGCAGATGGGGTAGAGTGGCAAGGGCCCCTTTCCACTGATCGAGGAAAATGCGTTGCGCCGCAGCGGGACCGATCGACAACACCATGTCGGCCCGGCTCAGCCCGGCTGCAACAGGCTCTCGAAGGGGGCCGGCGGGCAGACAGCGGCCGTTGCCAAAGCCACGGACAGCATCCACGACCACAATACTCAGGTCCTTGGACACGGCCGGATTCTGGAACCCGTCGTCCAGCAGGATGACCTCTGCCCCGGCCGCCTCTGCGGCCTGGACACCTGCCGCGCGGTCTCGCGACACCCAGGTCGGGGCAAACGCCGCAAGCAACAGGGGCTCATCGCCGGTATCAGCGGCCGTATGCCGCCCCTCTGCCACCTGCACTGGCCCGGTCAGGCGGCCACCATACCCCCGTGTGACGACATGGGCCGCAATCCCCCACTCAGAAAGTCGTTGGATCAGGGCAATGGCCGTCGGCGTCTTGCCTGTTCCACCGACGTTGATATTGCCAACGCAGATGACCGGCACCCCGGCCCGATAGGGACGTCCCTTTGCAAGCCGTCGGGCGGTCGCCGCGCCGTAGGCCAGCCCAAGCGGCGCAAGGATGCGTGCCCTTAGGGCAGGGGCGTCGGGGGGTGTGAACCAGAAGGCAGGCGCAGTCATCCTATCAACCCTCTGCCCGGTCCAGGGCCTCTCGGATCAGGCCGACCAGCTTGTTGCTGGACTCGGCCCCGGCCGAGGTCACGTCCCAGGCGGCATGGGCCATTTCGGCCGTCTTGTCGGGCGCAAGCAGCGCCTCGATCACCCGACCCAGTTGGCCGGCATTTGCAACTGTGCGGGTCGCACCGGCCTGGGAGAGGCGATCAAAGTGAGCCTTATGAGTTTCGATCCGGTGGCCGTGCACCACGGCAGAGCCCAGGGCCGCGGCTTCGAACGGGTCGCTGCCCCCTTGTCCTGACAAGGTACCACCAAGAAACGAGACCGGTGCAAGCCGATACCAAAGGCCCATTTCGACGGTGTCGGTCAAAAGGACCTGAGTGTTGTCTGTCGGATCCTGCCCCTCCAGCCTGCTGGCTGTTTCAAGCCCCGCCGCCTTCAACATGGCCGAAGCCTCTGCCTGATGCGGGGTCGACAGGATCAGAAGCAAGCGGTGGGCCCTGCGGCTGGCGACCCGATGGGCCTCGATTACGTCGGCAAGTTCTTCAACAGGGGCCTTGGCGGCCTGCCAGACCGGGCGTGTCCCCAAGGCGCGGGCAAGATCCTGGCGATCACTCTCGATGCATGGCAGGACGATGGCGCCGGGGTCGAATGTGCCGGTGACCCTGATCCGGTCGTCCGGCAGCCCGGCCCGCCGAAGTCGGGCAACGGTTGCCCCATCCTTGGCCATCGCTTCGTGGAACAGGGTTATCGTGCCACGGGTTATGCCCGGCACCCAGCTGCCCCCCCTGATCAGGGTATCGTCGTCGCTGACATCCAATAGGAACCTTGCCATAGGCATCTGCGCTGTTTCGTGCAGCAGGACCGGGCGCAGAGTGCCGCCATGCCAAAGCAGCACTGCGGGCCGCCAGTACTTCAGGAATGCGCGGGCCGCTGTCCGGTTTTCGGCAGGAGCACGCTGGACAACAAGGCCCGAAACAGAAGTTATCGACACCTCATTCAACAGTGGAACAGTAACCAAAACGGTCAGCTGGTCACCATCTGTCCCCAATCGTGCCGCGAGGGCTGAAAAGGCGACAAGGTCTGCCGGATCGTGCACATGGGCCCAGATCAGGTTGCCATCGGGGCGGGGTGGTGGCGCCTCGGTCGAACCTGGTTGTGGCGCTGAACGACGGAGCGTCAGAAAGGCCGCCAGCGGGAAGGAGCGGTTCGTCATCTGCCCTCCTTCGCAGGTACCATCAGCTGGCCGGTGTTTCTGTGGCCGAACCTTCGTCGGTCTCGTCGAACAGGCGATGAACATGGGCGATGAAATAGCGCATATGCGCATTGTCCACAGTGCGTTGGGCTTCTGCCTCCCAGGCGGCGTGGGCGGATGCATAGTCCGGGAACATGCCGACCACATGGATGTCGTCGACATTGCGGAAGGTGGTCCCGCTTGGGTCGGTCAGTTCTCCACCATAGACGAGGTGCAGGCGTTGGGTCATCACAAGATCCTAGGAACAGGGCCGGATTACCGGCAGGTTAGGCAATTGGAAAGGGTGGTCAAGGGCGGTGCATCCCCGTCAGGCTAGGGCCGAGAACAGCGCGGTATGCATCTGCTCCCCCCCCGCTAGAACACCGTTCGTCTGCGGATGGGGGTTGTTGAACCGCAGGGGCCGTCCTTGCCGGTCCGTCACACGGCCCCCGGCCTCGGACACGATCAGCGCGCCGGCGGCGATGTCCCATTCCCAAGCCGGGCGCAGGGTCATCATGGCATCAAACGCCCCTTCGGCAACAAGGCACATCCTCCAGGCAAGGGAGGAGCGGAAGGCGCGTTTGAACTCTGGCAGGAGGCCGCCTTGCCATAGGTCAGGATCAAGCGTGGGCTTCGTTGTCAGAACCGTGCCTTGCGCCAGGTCGTTGCAGCCGCTGACCCGGATGGGCGCGCCGTTCAAGGTCGCGCCGCCGCCCAGTTCGGCGGCGAACAGTGCATCTCGTGCAGGCAGGTAGACCACGGCAGCGGTAATGTCACCGTCCAGCGCGACTGCGATGGAATGGGCCCAGTCCCGCGACCCTTCGATAAAGGCCCGGGTCCCGTCAATCGGGTCGACAATGAAAGTGTGGCGCGGGGTCAGCCGTTTCAGCGTGTCGGGTGTTTCTTCTGACAGCCAGCCAAAGTCGGGCCGGGCCGCCAAGAGCCGCCCGCGCAAGAGGGCGTCTACCGCCAGATCGGCATCGGTCACCGGACCCGCTCCATCAGGTTTGTGAGTGATGTCCAGCGTCCCTGCGGCATGACGAAGGGCCAATGCCCCCGCCTCTCTCGCCGCTTCCTTGAGAAGGCCGAGGTCAGTCCCCTGCAAGGGTCAGCCCGTCAATCAGAATAGAGGGAACAACCCGCGACAGGTGCGGGCGGGCGTCGTTGCCCGGTATGATCCGCATCAGCATCTCGCGCAGATTGCCGGCGACCGTGCATTCGCTGATCGGGTGGCTGATCTCACCGTTCTGGATCCAGAACCCGGAA
Organism: uncultured Paracoccaceae bacterium; assembly: GCA_937916485.1. The sequence goes on from CALFSV010000065.1 coordinate 115,013, forward strand.
GCCCCCCGTGAATAGTCACCGGTGTTGGGATTGATCGTCGATCCGATCATTGAGGTGACAAGCAGGCCGGTGCCCATCTGTGCGATCAGGTCCGCCCGGCTGGAGTTGCCCTGTGTAAGTGCGATGTTCGAAACGGACGGCGAGGGTGGCCCACCAGTGCCCCGCGCGGCATTTGCCGTCGACGGCATCCCAAGTTTGCGACCCGTCGCAAGGTCAAGTGTCCAGCCCGTCAGAACCCCATTCTCGACAATAGCGCGCCGCTGAGTGGGCAGTCCTTCTGCATCAAACAGCTTGGATCCAGAGGTCCGGGGGCGATGCGGATCCTCGATCACGCTCAGATGCGAAGGCAGAACTTGCTTGCCCAAGGCATCGCGCAGCCAGCTTGAGCCGCGGGCGATCATCATCCCGTTGGTGGCCTGAAGCAGGTGACCGATCAGGGATGACGCGATCCGTTCATCGAAGAGTACGGGGTAGGTGCCGGTCTTGGGCTTGCGCGGCGCGTGCCGTGCCACGGCGCGTTCCCCCGTGATCCGCCCAATTTCGGTCGGGTCGCGCAGATCGGCCTGGAAGATCCGGCTGTCGTGGTCGTAGTCACGCTCCATCCCGGTACCTTCACCGCTGATGGCGACACAAGAGATTGCCCTGTCGCTGCGCTGGTAGCCCCCGGCAAAGCCGTTCGTGGCCGCCAGATAGACCTCGCGCCGGCCATACCCGGCCGAGGCGCTGTCGATCATGGTTACACCATTCACGGCCCGGGCTGCGGCCTCTGCGGTGCGGGCGTCTTCTTCGAGGGCCTGTGCAGAGGGCTCTTCCGTTGGATCGTAAAGCTCGAGGGGCGCGGTATCCGTGTCGCGGGCCAGTTGGTCGGGGTCTGCCAATCCAGCGTGCGGATCGGCCGGCGCCTCTCGGGCCATCGCAACGGCCCGTTCTGCCATGCGCAAAAGGCTGGCCTGGCGGGCATCCGAGACAGATACATTCGCCTGCTGCTTGCCGACAAAGACCCGAAGACCGATGTCGATACTTTCCGACCGCTCTGCCTGTTCCAGCACCCCGTCCCGGACATCGATGGAAATCGAGGTTCCTGCCATGGCAATCGCATCGGCGCTTTCGGCCCCCGCAGCGCGGGCGGCATCCAAGAGGCGAGCGGTCAAGGCAGGCAGGTCATGCGACATCGGAGGGTCCTTGTATCGGGGTGCGGCGAACGTGGCGCGGTGACAAGGAGGTAGCCCCTCCGACCTAAAGGAACAAGGCCACCAAACCCTTAACGCAGCCTTTGGCCGTTCGCGATGATCTGGCCGTCTTCGGTCAGTTCGATTGCGGAGGTCAAGTTGTCGTCACCGGGGGCGGCTGTCGTTACCATTCCCAGCCCCATCCGCGCTCCAAAAAGCGCATCTGACGGGATGAACCCTGCATCCGACATCATCTCAAGCACACCGTTGATCCCCTGCAGGGTAAAGTCGGCTATCCCGATGGGCTTGGGAAAATCGGGGTAGGTCGTCGTGTCGGCATTGTCGAACCGAAACGCTGCCGATCCTGTCACGATGGCATCAAGGGCTGAGACTGTCAGTTCGTTCAGGGTGAAGGCTTCAAGGCTGAAGGGGAGGGGGCCGACATAGTCGAGGTCCTCAAGCGCCAGAAAATTCAGCCAGTCGACACCGTTGATCACCTGCCCCTCGAGATCGATCGCAAGCCGCCCCGGCGTCCGGGGCAAAGACTTGTCGGGGTCGAACAGGGCCCAGATCGACGGCCCCAGACGCAGATCGGCTAGATCAAGCGCGTAGGTGAAGGGCTGCGCCTCAGTTGAAGCAAGAAGTGGGATCAGAAAGCCCGCTGAGACTGAGGAAAGATCAAAGCCAATCGGAAAGGGGAGGACGTCCGGCTGATCAAGATTGACGGCAAGGCCATCAATATCGGCGTCCACCATGAGGCCTGCGTCACTCAGGGCGAGGCGTGTTGTAGCCGGTCCCGAGAATGTGGATTGCCGGTCGATGACCTGTTGATCGACGGTCGTCAGCGATTTTGTATCGCTGCCGCCCGTTTCAGACTCGACGGATACATAAAGGCCATTTCGTAAGGCAGGCGCGAGGTTGAGAAGGTCCGAGCCCCCGGGCTCCAGCCCAAGGTTGACGGTTGTCACACTGGGTGCGCCCATAATTTCGGTCTCAGACACCAGCCCCATGCCGTCTTCCAGGTAGAACCGCGTGGTGGTGTGCCCGGTCTCCATCCTTGAATAAACCACTGTCAAAGTATCCTCGACCACGCGGGTCTGGGTCAGGGTTCGGTCTGTTTCAAGAACCATTTCCACGGTAGCGTCAAACCCGCCAGGTATGTCCAGAGTGTCCAACCGGATTTCGAGAGGGCCGGTTTCTGTATCATAGCTGATCGCGCCGGGAACGCCTGAGGCGATGGTTACCAGTTCGTCACCGCTGATCGAAAACGTGACGCTGGCGGTTCCCTCGCCGGGAATAGTTGCCGATAGGGCCAGAAACAGGGGCAAGGGATAGGTGATCCGGACCGTGCCGTCCGCCGCCTCGGTCATCGTGTAAGAGGACAGCGCATAAGAGACCGTCCCCGCCCCCATCGGCAGGGACCAGGTCGTGATATCGTCGCGGACGGTCACTGTGTTGCCTGACCGGTTCAGGGTCGCAACCTGACGGCCACCGCTTGCCTCGGCCAGCGCCTGTCCATTTGCCCAGACATCATCGGCTGCAATCTCCGCCCCGGCGGGCAGTCCCGCCAAGGTCACGGGCAATGCAAGGCTTGCTGCTATGAAACGACGCATCCCGCATACTCCCTTGATAGCAACCGCCGCGCGAGAGGACCCCGCGCGGCGTTTTGGTCATAAGGTCCTTGTAGGCCCTATTGCAGGCGTTGACCGTTCGCGATGACGTGACCCTGGTCGTTCACTTCGATGGTCGAGGTCAGCATGTCGTCGCCAACCGGGGTGGTGAACACGCCCATCATCATACGGGCACCCATCACCTGTTCCTGCGGCAGGAGGCCCATCTGAACCAGCTTGTCGATCAGGCCATTGGCACCATTGACGGCGATGTCCAGCTTGCCCTCGGGACGGGGAAAGCCGGGAAAGGTCATCATGTCGGTGTTGTCGAAAACGAACGCACCAGAACCAAGAACCTCGGCCCCTGCCAGCCGGACGGTCAGATCGTCGAGTGACAAAGACTCAAGCGTACCTGGCAGTTCTGAATCTGCGATTTGCATCGCTTGAGCGGGATCAAGCAGGTCAAAGAACAGACTTCCCAGACCCGAGACTTTGAAGATCGCGGTTGCAGGGTCATGGGGCAAAACGCCGCCGGGATCAGCCATCGACCAGATCATGTCGCTGACGGCAAGGTCGACCAACCGGAACTCGGCCCCGAACTCGGACGGGACGTCGCTTTGGCTAAGCGGCAGGCTGACTGAAAGCCCGTATTCCCCCATGCTGAAATCGACGGGAAGGGGAATAGCTGACCCGGTAAAAGACACGGCCAGATCGGTGAGAGAATTGGAATACTCCGCCCCGTCATAGTCCATCATCACGCCCAGCGACCCACCGGTGGCCGTCGCCGTCCCGTTGGCGGTATCCGTCCCGTCCTGAAAGGCGAAAATATACGTCGAGTTTCCGAATGAGTATCCTGCATCAACAGAAAACCCGTCGATGAACATTGTCTCGGGGGCGTCCATGTCCATATCGGTCGGTGTTGCGACGGACCCAGCAAAGCCAAGGTCCATTATTTTGCCTGAGAAGTTGACGAGGACTTCTTCATCAGGCTGGTCGGTATCAAAGAAGATGTCGATGGAAGAGGCAGCCACGTCGTAGACGATCTGCGTCAAATCCGGACCGGTGATGCTTGTGTATGCGCCGGCCAGACCATTCATCGTCACGATGGCTTCGACAGGCATGGCATCGCCGCTGTCGGTGATTTCGTCCAGGCTAATGCTGATGCGATCTGCGCTGACGTCGTAGGTCATTTCCTCGGGTGTGCCCGAAACGACCATCTGCACTCCGGCCTGTGTGACGGTGATCTTGGCAATGTCGCCAGGGCCGGCATCGATGGTAATCGGGTTGGTCTCGGACATGAGGACCGAGACAGTGCCATCGCCCTGTTCGGTAAACACGATTGTACCGATCAACGATTCGACGCTGACGTCGCCGTCGTCCATTGAAAGGACAATATCTGACACGGTCAGGCTGTTGCCCGCCATTGTTTCAGACCCGATCGAAACGCCGCCGTCGCCATAGACGTTCAGGCTTTCTTTCCAGTTGTCCCAAACCTGCTGCGCAGTAACGTCTGCCTGTGAGGGCGAAGCGGCCAACAGGGCGGCAGCTGAGCATGCCATTGCTTGAATTCTCAATGCGGTCATCCGATTTGCCTTCCCATGTGAATATCCTATCGTACCTTCGTTTGCCGCCGCCATTCGGTCAAGGTCAGGAAAACTTGACCTTTGTCACAGGTTCGGCAGTGCCAAGGGATGCAGAGGGAGTTTCGCGACATGGATATGACAGACAAGGTGGTCCTGATCACCGGTGCAAGCCGTGGGATTGGAGAGGCGGCCGCCCGCGGTTTTGCCGCCGCCGGGGCGAAGGTCGCTCTGGCTGCCCGGGGCAAGGACCGCATCGCATCCATCGCCGGCGAGATCGGGTCAGGCGCCATGGCCATTCCTTGCGACGTCAGCCGGTTCTGGGAGGTTGAGGCCGCCGTGCGCGCCACCGTGGCCGAGTTTGGCCGGCTGGACGTTCTTATCGGTAACGCAGGCGCGATAGAGCCGATTTCCCGCATGGCCGAGGCGGACCCGGATGATTGGGGCAAGGTCATCGACATCAATCTCAAGGGTGTCTTTTACGGTATGCGCGCCGCCCTTCCCGTGATGTTGGAGCAAGGGGGCGGAACTGTCCTGACCGTATCATCCGGGGCAGCCTATGCTCCGGTCGAGGCTTGGTCGCACTACTGTTCCTCCAAGGCCGGGGCCGCAATGCTGACCCGGAGCCTGCACAAGGAGTATGGCGGCCTGGGGATCAGGGCCATGGGCCTGAGCCCGGGCACGGTCGCCACCGAGATGCAGCGCGAGATCAAGGCATCGGGCATCAACCCGGTCAGCCAGCTTGACTGGTCCGACCATATCCCCCCCGAATGGCCCGCCCGGGCCTTGATGTGGATGTGCGGGGCAGGGGCCGATCCCTGGCTGGGCGAAGACATCAGTCTGCGCGAGGACGAGATCCGCCGCTCTGTCGGGCTTGTCTAAAGCGAGGGCCTGGAACCGGGGCTTGTCTTGCTTGGTCCGACCCGACATGAGGGGAGAATACCCCAGTAAGATCCAAGGACCCGATGCCCGACCCACAAGCCCCCTATACCGCCGCCGAAACGGCATTGGTCATCGGGGCCGGACCCGCCGGGCTGATGGCGGCCGACACGCTCGCCGCCTTGGGGTATACGGTGACGATCGTTGAGGCCATGCCCTCGCCAGGGCGGAAATTCCTTATGGCGGGCAAATCCGGGCTGAACCTGACGATGGACCTGCCACCCGAGGCCTTTGCGCGAGGCTACGGAGGGGTGCCCGATACCGTGGCAGGCGCAGTGGCCGCCTTTGGGCCCGCCGAGGTCATGGCATGGGCCGAAGGCTTGGGGCAGGAGGTCTTTGCGGGGACTTCGGGCCGGGTCTTCCCCAAGCTGATGAAGGCCTCACCCCTCTTGCGGGCCTGGTTGGCGCGCCTGGGGGCTGCGGGCGTTACCCTCAGGACCAGGTGGCGCTGGCATGGGTGGCAGGGCAACGGGCTCCTGTTCGAGACGCCGGATGGGCCGCGGGTGCTGCATCCTGTCGTGACTATTCTTGCGCTGGGCGGAGCGAGTTGGAAGCGTCTGGGGTCGGACGGGACCTGGGCCGCCCTTCTGCCAGATGAGGTGGCAGAGTTTCAGCCCGCAAACATGGGGTTCCGCGTCGACTGGTCCGCGCATATGGCGCCCTACTTCGGTCAGCCTGTCAAAGGCTGTGCCTTGATGGCAGGGCAACAAACGGCGCGTGGAGAGTTCGTCGTCTCATCCCGGGGTGTCGAGGGGGGCGGGATCTATGCCGTCAGTCGCGCTGTTCGTGATGGATCGGCTCTGACGATTGACCTTTGCCCCGATCTGACGTTGGCGGACTTGCGACAGCGTCTTGCCCAACCACAAGGCAAGGCGAGCCTGTCAAACCACCTCCGCAAGAAGGTAAAGCTTGATGGGGTCCGACTGGCCCTGCTCAATGAATTCGGCAGGTCGTTTCCCAAGGATCTCGCCGCCTTGATCAAAGTCCTGCCAATAAAGCACGCTGGTCCGAGGCCAATAGACGAGGCGATCTCGGTCGCAGGCGGTTTGCGGCTGGACGTGTTGGACGAACACCTGATGTTCCGCAACCGGCCCGGTGTCTTTGCCTGTGGCGAGATGCTGGATTGGGAAGCCCCAACCGGCGGCTACCTGATCACCGCGTGCCTCGCCACCGGGCGGCTTGCAGGTGAAGGGGCGGCCCGTTTTCTTGCCACCTAGCGGGCCTGCGCTGCCTTGTAGGTGGGGCGCGCCCGAAGCCTGGCGGAATAGTCGGCAAGAACCGGTTCGTCACAGGGAAACTTGGCAACAGCGGCCCATCCAAGGCAATGACCCAAGACGATATCGGGTAGCGTCATCCGGTCGCCCATGATGAACGGACCCTCCACCAAGGTGGCGATCCGTTTGCAGCTTTGGGCGAATTCCCACCGCAGGGAGTCTTTGATTTCCGGCATCCTTAGTTCTTCGGGCAGGCCAAAGCTGTGGCGGGCACTGGTCCAGAGGGTCCCGTCCAACTCGTCCAGGACCATCTGGGTCCAGCCGTCTTGCCGGGCACGTTCGATCGTGCCGGGCGGGTATGTCAACTTGCCATGCTTGTCGGCCAAGTAGGTCAGGATGGCGGTTGAATCGGTCAAGGGAACACCATCGACCAACAGGACCGGGATCTTTCCATTCGGGTTCAGCGCAATGATCTCGGGGGTGCGCGGTTGGGTATTGCTGTGCTCATAGGTCTCGCCCATTTCCTCCAGCGCCCACATCACGCGAAAGGCTCTCGACCGGAAGGATCCATGAAGATGATACACGAGGGAATTCTCCTGACTGTAGTCTGAGCATGAGGGAATGTGACCCAAAACTTCAAGAGGCCGCTGAATGTGACTGTCTGCGGTTGATCGGGTTTCCATCTTGGCGTCATTGCGGTTAAATTGCAAAGCAAGCGACGCAGTTTGGGGTGGCACAATGGCACGATGGGCAATGCGGACCGGCACGGCGATCGGAATGCTGACACTGGCGGTCCCGGCCTTTGGTCAGGACCGGGGGATCACTTACACCCACTATGGCACACCGGGCCTTCTTGAGATGCCAACCGCCCTGAGCGCGATGGACGGAGAATTGGCGGTAACACTCAGCCTGATGGATGGGCAACAGCGCACGGCACTGACCTTTCAAATCACGCCGCGCCTGTTGGGCACCTTCCGGATCGCTGGCACGACCGATTTCTCATATCCGGGCGATCCTGTCTTTGATGGCGTTTTCATAGATCGCGGTTTTGACCTGCGCTATCAGATCCTTGATGAAAGCGCGCGTTTGCCCGCCCTCGCGATTGGCCTCCAAGATTTTCTGGGCACGGGCCATTCTGGGGCGGAATATGTCGTTGCGACCAAGGCGGTGTCGGATTCGATCCGCGTCACGGCTGGACTTGGCTGGGGTCGGCTTGGATCAAACAATGGCTTCAGCAACCCGTTCGGGATACTGGGGGGCAGCTTTGATACCCGGTCGCCCTCGACCAGCGCGATGGAGCCCGAAGATATGTTCCAGGGTGATGCCGCCCTTTTTGGCGGGGTCGAATGGGCATTTGCCGACAACTGGACGATCAAGGCCGAATACTCATCGGATGCATATGTCCGGGAGGCCGACCTGGGCCTGATCAGCATCGACTCGCCGCTCAACTTTGGCCTGACGTGGAAGCCGTTGGACGGGGTGCAGATCGGGGCGTCATACCTATACGGCAACACATTCGGACTCGCTGCTACCGTCCTGATGAACCCGAATGACCGGCCTATGGACGGGGGATTTGATTCCGCGCCAGTCCCGGTTTCGGTTCGCCCAGCAGATCTGCGGGCCATGACCAGCTGGAATCGCTCAGCCCTGCCCGACGAAGCACTAGCGACAGGGCTGGCACAGGCGATGGAAAGCGAGGGCCTGATCCTTTCAGGGATCGAAGTTACCGATACCACTGCCAGATTGCGTTACACCAACACCCGTTACCGCAGCGAGGCGCAGGCGATGGGCCGGTTGGCTCGGATGCTGACGCAAGGCCTTCCTCCGTCAATCGAATTGATCACGTTGGAGCCAATGAAATCTGGCATTCCGGTGTCAGCCGTTACATTGCGGCGGTCCGATCTTGAGGCGCTTGAAACCTCGGCGGGCGGGTCCGAGGCCCTGTTCGACAGGGCAGAATTTGCCGACGCGGGCTCCTCAGTGGGTTTGCTGCCGGTCGCCCCAGCCGATGGTCCGTTCAATTGGTCGCTGGGCCCCTACCTGGGGCTGGTCTTCGGGCCCGAGGACGACGGCGGACTTGCGCTGAACGGTGGGGTGGAGGTGACTGCAAGCTATGCTTTCAGCCCAAACTTCATTCTGGGCAGCGCGGTGCGGCAACAGCTTTTCAACACATCGGACACCGCGACATTCGTGCCCGATGACGACGTCCCGGGTGTGCATCCCGTGCGCCGGAACGCGCCGCTTTACGCTTTGGAAGGGACGACAACGATACCGACGTTGACGCTGTCCCACTTCGCCCGACCGGGCCCCAATCTTTATGGCCGCGTTACGGCAGGCCTTCTTGAGCCGATGTATGGCGGAGTTTCGACCGAGCTATTGTTCAAGCCGGTCGATAGCGCGTGGGGTTTTGGGGCCGAGGTCAATTATGTCCAGCAACGCGACTTTGACCAGCAGTTCAGCTTCCGAGACTACGATGTCGTGACGGGGCATGGATCGCTCTATTATGACTTTGACAGCGGATTTTATGCCCAACTGGACCTAGGCCGGTATCTTGCTGGCGATTGGGGGGCAACCATGACCCTCGACCGCACGTTTGAAAATGGCTGGCGGGTTGGCGCATCCGCGACTGTAACCGACGTGTCGTTCGATTCGGGCATGTCTGAAGGGGTCGACTATGGAATCAGGGTAACGATCCCCGTTGACTTCGTTCTGGGCCAGCCAAGTCAAAGGGGCCTGTCCACGACGCTGGGTGCCCCGACACGGGATGACGGGCAGCGGCTCGATGTCGATGGTCGGCTATACGACACCGTCCACAGTGGCCACCTGAGCGATCTGGAGGACGGCTGGGGCCGGTTCTGGCGATGAGGGGCCGTCCGGGCGTCGTCGCCGCCAGTGTCGCCCTGCTGTTTCTGGCCAGTTGCGGCGATCAGTTGCGGTCAAGCCTTGTTGGCCAGGTCGGGACACGCCTTGTCCCGGCTTTGGCCGGGTCCGGCCCATCAGCCGAAGAGGCCGCCGCCCAGGCGACCGCCATGGGGTTCGGGCCAGACGCCATAGCTGCCAATCCTGAAAACTACATGCTGTTTCAGGTCGGTGGGCTTGGGATCGCGGGACTTGGTCGTGTGGTGTCTGAACATGACAACCTGCGAACCTGGCTGGGGGATTCGGGCTACTCTGTCAGCATTGAGAACGGGCTTGTTGTGGCCACCCGCGGCTTCGGAAAGGACCTCATGGCAGCAGACGTGGCAAGTGTCCGGGCCGCGATCGACGCTGGCGGCGGCGAAGCTGTCCGATTGCATGACTATCTTGATAGCCGAGACCAGATCGTACAGGAGCGCTACGCCTGCGTCATCGCTTCTGCAGGGCTCCAGCCTGTCGACCTGGGTTTGCGCCAGGTTGAGGCAGAAGCCTTCGCCGAGACCTGCCGTAGTACACGGGTTCAGTTTGAGAACATGTACTTTATTGGAGAATCAGGGGGAATCATTGCGTCCCGCCAATTCGTCTCGGATGTCGTTGGATATTTGAGCAACAATATCCTCTAAGTTTGGCGGTTGATCGCCTACCGGAAACTCTGCGCTTGGAGATTTGTGAGTGAAAGGTTTAAGAACACCTCATATCTTACCGCAAACACAGGAATTTTCCAATGCGCGCTACAAAATCCATCGCCCTTTCCGCCGTTCTTGCCACTGTCGTTGCCAGCCAGGCTTTTGCCGGCGGCTATGACGTTGCCGTGGTTGAGCCCCCGATCGCACCGGTTGTCATGATCGAGCCCGAGCCCGCCGGTTCCTCCTATGGCTTTCTGATCCCCGTTGTCGCTCTGGCCGCCTTGGCTGCCCTGGCGATTTCGAACCAGTAAAGCTTCTTTTTCAGAGCCGGCGCATCGATGTTTTTTTAATTAGAAACAGCGGTGTGCCGGTCCTTGGACAGCAGCATCTAGAGGGCCATAAAGCCCTTACGGATACGCCTATGTATCGTGGTGGTTTTGCGACGGCCACAGGATTGCCACACTGTTGCATTTTTGCGCTGGCAATTAGGCCGTTTCTGATTGCAAGTCGGTTCCAATGAGACAAGCACCTTGAGTCGCGCCTACAAAGCCGATATAGCCGATTTAACGCTTTGTTTATCAACTGGAGTAGAGACATGCGCCTGACCAAGACCCTCATGGCTGCCGCCATCGCCACCACTGTTGCCGGTTCCGCAATCGCTGGCGGCTTCGCTGTTGAAATCGTTGAGCCCCCCGTTGTGGTGGTTGAGCCTGCAGCTGCTGGTTCCTCCTATGGCTTCCTGATCCCTATCATTGCTCTGGCCGCTCTGGCCGCGCTGGCGATCTCGAACCAGCAAGATCCTGTTTAGGATTTGTTCGGGCGGTCCAACGACCGTGCTGAACCGAGAAAGCGAACCTTCGGGTTCGCTTTCTTCGTTTTACGGACCAGGGCTTTTGGCGTTCGCCTGGCTAGCCCCGTCCCTGTCGACCGATCATGGCAAGCCGGATAAGCGCCCGCTCCACCAAGGCGTGCTGGGGCGCAGTTGACGCGGACCGCAATTGGAGATCCGTCTCGATCAAGAGGCTCAGCGCCTTTTCCAACCGGTCGCGGCCCCAACTGCCGGCCTGACGAACGATGGCATCACGGCGATCTCCATATATGGGGGGCCGCAATCGCTCAATTCCGGCCGCCGCACCTCCGGGGTCGCTGGCAACTTTGTGCAAAGTGCGGAAATGGCGCATCGCGCCGATACAAAGGGTTACAGGGTTGGTCCCCTGCGCATAGAGGCGCCGAAGTATGTCGGCGATTTGTGGCGTTTGACCCTCTGCCACGATGGCGAGAAGCGTGTCCAACTCAGCCTCGGCGGACTGGGGCGCGCATGCGGCGACATCTTCAACGCTGACTTCTGTCGACTCACTCGCCATATAAAGGCCCAGCTTTTCAATGGTCTGGCGAAAGTCACCGGGGTCGATGGTGCGCGATAGGGCAGCCAGGGCATTCCTTGCGTCCCTGCTCATCCGGGTCAGACCGGCGCGGGCGATCATCTCGTCGATTTCCTGCGGTTCCGGCGGATTATCGTATAGGCCGACCGACCGTGCGGTGCGGTGGCCTTCAAAGACTTTGCGCAAAGCTGACTTCGACGTCAGTTGTCCCGCCGTCACGATCACTTGGGCATCGTCGGTTTGCCATTCCGCCAGAGCTGCCGCAAAGATTGAGGCAAGGCCGTCCGTCGCATCTTCGACAAATGCGACCCTTGGCCCGGGGAAAAAGCTTTGGGCACGCATGGCATCTGACAGCAACGCGGCATCCTTACGCAGGTCTGCGCCCTGCATACGGGTCAGGCGCATCTCGGCCTCGCCATGGGGCCCAATCAGGGCGTCAATGACCTGCTTGCGGCGCATGGCGACCTGCATGCCATCCTCACCATAGATCAAAAGCCCCGCGGACTTAGGGTCCGGCTTGCGAAAGTAGTTTGGGGCATCTTTGGTGAACAGCTTCATGGGCCTAAAGCCCCGGCGTACCGGCGATCAGCCGGGTCACGATCAGATCAGCCAGGATGACGGCCAGACGAGCTCTGGCATCCTCACGCGCAGCTTGCGTGGCTACGGTGCTGCCGGTCGTGGAGTAGCCGGTAAAGCCTTCTACAGTGCCACTAAGCAGGACCTCGTCCGATCCAGCGGCCCGAAGTGCATAGCTTCCGACGCCAGGAATGGTGAAACGCGTAATGGCGCCTTCCGGCGTCACGGCGACACCCGTTTCTCGCAAGCTAAGTCCCACCGTCAAGACATAAGCCGCTGAAGACGGGGCCGAGCCAAGCCGGTCCTCGATTCGGGTCCGCAACCTGTAGCCCTCGACCGTCTCGGGACCTTCGACCGCAACCCCACCTCGCAACCCGGCAGCAGTCCCGTCCGATCCGTAGACGGGAACGAACCCGCAGGCCGACAGCAGATAGGCCAGCGAAAGTCCCCCGGCCAGCAGGGTACGGCGCGACAGAGATAGTCGCCTAGATGACCACATTGACGATACGACCGGGCACGACAATCAGCTTCTTGACTGGCGCGCCTTCCAGAATGCGGACCACAGCCTCGTCCGCCATGACAAGGGCCTCGATCGCGGCCTTGTCGGCATCTTGGGCCACGGTGATCTCGGACCGCCGCTTGCCATTGATCTGGATGGGCAGGGTCACCGTGTCGTCAACCAGCAGGGCCGGATCGGCCTTTGGCCAGGTGGCTGTGGTCACCAGACCTTCGCCGCCCAACATCGACCAGACTTCTTCGGACAGGTGTGGGGTCATGGGCGACATCAGCTGCGCCAGAACCTTGGCCGCCTCAACGCGCGCAGCGCGACCAGCCTTCGATTTGGCTAGCGTGTTGGTAAAGGCATAAAGCCGGGCAATCGCCGCATTAAATCCGAAGGCTTCGATGCCCAGCGTGACGTCGTGAATGGTCTTGTGAAGCGCCTTGCGCAGATCGTCGTCCTGACCCGCCTCTGCGCCCTCAGGGGCGTCAGCGGCCTCTGAGGCGATCCTGTACACGCGGGCAAGGTGCTTGGCGGCGGCATCTGCACCAGAGGCAGTCCATTCCACGTCCCGCTCGGGCGGGCTGTCCGACAGGACGAACCAGCGGGCGGTGTCGGCCCCGTAGGACGCGATGATGTTCATAGGGTCCACGACGTTCTTCTTGGACTTGGACATCTTGGCCGAGGGGATAACCTCAACCGCCTCGCCGCTGGCCTTGACCACAACGCCATCGGGCGTCCGCTCGACCTCTTCGGGCAAATGGTAGACCGGGCGGCCTGCGGCGTCGCGGGTCATGTAGATCTCATGCGTGACCATGCCTTGGGTGAACAGGGCATCGAACGGCTCAATTGCCTTTTCGGGCAGGTGGCCGGTGATCTGCATCGCCCGCGCAAAGAAGCGGGAGTAGAGAAGGTGCAGGATCGCGTGTTCGATGCCGCCAATGTACTGGTCGACGTTCATCCAGTACTCAGCATCCGCCATATCGGTCGGCGTCGTCGCCCGTGGCGCAGTAAAGCGGGCATAGTACCAGGACGAATCGACGAATGTGTCCATCGTGTCCGTCTCGCGCCGTGCGGCTGCACCACAGTTCGGGCAGGCGCAGTCGCGCCAGGTCGGATGGCGGTCAAGCGGGTTACCGGGAATGTCAAAGCTGACATTGTAGGGTAGTTCGATCGGCAGGTTCTCTTTCTTTTCCGGCACCACCCCGCAGGCATCGCAATGGACCACCGGGATCGGACAGCCCCAGTAACGCTGGCGGCTTAGCCCCCAGTCGCGCAGGCGAAACTTGGTCACGCCTTCGCCCCAGCCCTGCTGTTCGGCCAGGTCTATGGTCGCGTCGATCGCCTCTTGTCCCGTGGCCACGTCCAGCCCGGCAAAGTGATCGACCCACCGGACCTTGTCTGTCTTGGGGGGCACAAAGGCGGTGTCGGTGACCGGCGTAGGGTCATCGAGGGCAAAGAAGGTGTCGATGACGGGCAGATCGTATTTGCGGCAGAAATCCAGGTCGCGCTGGTCATGGGCCGGACAGCCAAAAATAGCCCCGGTGCCATAGTCCATCAGGATAAAGTTCGCGATCCAGATCGGAAGCTCCCGCTCCGGGTGCAGAGGGTGACGGACCGTCAGGCCAGTATCAAAGCCGCGCTTTTCAGCCTTTTCCAAGGCCTCTTCGGTCGTGCCGCCCTTGCGGACATCAACGCAGAAGGCCGCGACCTCGGGGTTTTCGGCCTCCAGCTGCTTGGCCAGTGGGTGGTCAGGCGAAATACCGACAAAGGACGCGCCATTCAGCGTATCGGGGCGGGTCGTATAAACCTCGACCGTGCCTTGCCCATCGCTACGCTCGAAGGAAAATTGCAGACCGCGCGACTTGCCGATCCAGTTGGACTGCATCAGCCGCACCTTGGCGGGCCAATTCTCCAACCCGTCCAGAGCGTCCAGCAGTTCGCCTGCCATGTCGGAAATCTTGAAGAACCACTGTGTCAGCTCGCGCCGTTCCACATCGGCGCCGGACCGCCAGCCCTTTCCGTCAATCACCTGTTCATTTGCCAGAACGGTCATGTCGACCGGGTCCCAGTTCACGACGGCGTTCTTGCGGTAGACCAGGCCTGACTTCAGCATGTCGAGGAACAAGGCCTGCTGCTGCCCGTAGTATTCAGGATCGCAGGTGGCGAATTCGCGGGTCCAGTCGATGGACAGGCCCAGCGGTTTCATCTGGCCGCGCATGTCGGCGATGTTGTTGTAGGTCCAATCCTTTGGATGGCCGCCCGAGGCCATGGCAGCGTTTTCGGCCGGCATACCAAAGGCGTCCCAGCCCATTGGATGCAACACGGCATGGCCTGTGGCCAGCTTGTAGCGGGCGATCACGTCGCCCATCGTGTAGTTGCGCACATGGCCGATGTGGATCCGTCCCGAAGGATAGGGAAACATCTCAAGCACGTAGTACTTTGGTTTGTCGTCGCTGCGGGTGGCGGCAAAGGTCTGCGCCTCATCCCAGGCAGCCTGCCATTTCGGTTCGATCTCGGCGGGGGCGTAGCGGGACATTGGAACAGGTCTCTCAAACAAGGGTCAAAGGGCCGAAAGGCCCTGATGTCTGGGTTCAGTGATGCGTGTGCCTAGAGGAGGCCGTCTGCAATGCGAAGTTCCCGGGCACGGCCAAGGATTGCATCCTCGACAGCCCTTTGGGTTTCGGTGGCAACTGGTCCGCCGCGCGTCGCGATTGCCACGTTTAGCGAGCGGGCATCAAGGGCCGGATCGCTAATCAGGACAGTGGCGCGGTACGAGGTGCTGCCGCCCGGTGGTGTGCCATAGCCAAACACGATGACCCCGGTAAAGGGATCGACGCTTTCGACGGGCAGAAAGCTGAGGGTGTCGAAGGTGGCAGACCACAGATAGCGATTGACCGCGACATTCTCGACCCCGCGTGCCCGAGAAGCCTCGCGGGTGGCATCTGGCCCGGCGCCGCCGCCGAACATTCCGCAGGCTGACAGGCCAAGGCACAGTGCGACAGCCAGTGGCAGGGCAGGGCGCTTTGAAAATGGAATATGTGCCGTCAAGGTTCATCCCCCCGGGGTAGTCACGTTGGCCAGATGTGTAGCGAACGGGAGGGGGTGTCACAAGAGCGATGGTTTCTGGATCGATAAGAGCGCTGCCGGAAAAAGAAAGAGCGGCCCCGAAGGACCGCTCAAACTTAGATCGATCAGGTTCTGA
>CALFSV010000066.1 GCA_937916485.1 uncultured Paracoccaceae bacterium
CTTCACTTTGAGTGTGGCTGCTAATTTGGCGTTTTGTTGGTAATGCTCTGCCGAACTATTGAAAAATTGCACCAGATCGTAAGCAGCGCTTTAACTTGTATCTAGGCGTGCGAATGCCGCCGCAACCTCTGTTTCGTCCCAGAACCCGACCAGAATACCCCGTCTGATCTCCGGTTTCCGCTCCTCAATAAAGGCTCCGGTCTGCGTGATGCGGGCGGAAGTGCCATAGGCCCATTCCATGACGCGCGCTTGCATACGGGCACGCTGCGCCTCAAAGGCCGGATCTGTTCCTAGGTCGTTGAGTTCCTGTGGGTCTGTGTCCAAGTCAAACAAGATTGGGCGCTGACCGGGGCAATAAACGTATTTCCAACGTCCGTCGAACGCCATCACCATCCGACAGTTTGACATCGGTTGCCCAAGTTTGGTGCGCGCCGCAGTACGGGAGTAATCGGCCTCGCTAAAGGCACAATCACGCCAGTCAACATCTTGGCCATGCAGCAACGGCATCAGTGATCGGCCCTCAAGGATATGCGATTGCATCTCGCCTCCCATGAAATCCACAATCGTGGGAACAAGATCAATCGCTTCGGTGAGCCGTGCGTCAACACTGCCGCGGTTAGCGTCCGCTTCGGCCGAAGGGTCGATCACAATCAGTGGCACCTTAACAGAGGCATCGTGGAAGAACAGTTTTTCGCCCATCCAGTGATCCCCCAGATAATCGCCATGATCTGAGGTGAAAATGATCAGTGTATCGTCCAGCTTGCCGCTCTTTTCCATCCACGCCATCAACCGCCCGATGTGGTCATCAATCTGTGTGATTAGCCCCATGTAAGTGGCGATCACTTGCGCGCGGTGATCTTCCCTTTTGTAGGCGGTGGAGTAACGCACTTCCGTATTGATGGCATGCACCGGATGCGCCTTTTCGCGCTCTGCCTCGGATCGGACGGGTGGGATGACATCGGCCGCACTATACATGTTGTGATAAGGCGCAGGGGCGACGATCGGCCAATGTGGCTTGATATAACTCAGATGCAAACACCAAGGCGCATCGCCGGCTTGATCCATAAACTCAATCGCACGATTGGTGCTGTAGGCGGTCTCGGAATGCTCTTCGGGAATGCGGGCAGGCAAATGACAGTTCTCATTGAGCCACCCGTTTTTGATCGCACCATCCGTATCAACAACAGAGGCCGCCCAATCCTGCCATGGGCTGATCCCATCAAACCCATTTTTCTTGAGATAATCATTATAGTGGCTTGGCATCCTGATACCTGGAGGATGCAACCCGTCCAGTCTATCCCAAACTTCAAAACCGCCTTCGGCGATGTGCTTGCCTTTTGCGCTTGCCGGATCAATGCCGAGCCGCGCCATCCCCTCTATGTCAGCTCGCATATGGGTCTTGCCGCACAGCACCGCCCTGCCCCCGAAGGTTTGGAGATGATCCCCCATCGTCCACTCACCAACACGCAATGGAACGTTGTTATAATCCGCTCCATGACTGCGCACATATCGGCTTGTATAGGTGCTCATCCGGCTTGGCCCACAGATGGGTGATTGCACATAACAGCGCTCAAACCGCACGCCCTTCGCAGCCAAAGCGTCAATATTTGGCGTGCGAATTGTCGGATGGCCCGCACATCCAAGGTAGTCGGCACGCAGCTGGTCGCACATGATGAAGAGCACATTTTTGGTCATATCAGTCTTTCAGTGATTTCAGATCAATAAGGCTGCGCGCGCCTATTTGGATCATGTTATTTTCAAGATCGCCGCGAAGGATGTCATAGGCGTGATCGGCCCCGATCGCGCCAAGAGCACTCACGGCATACAGAAATCCACGCCCAAGGAAGCAAAAATCCGCGCCGAGTGACAAGGCACGCAGAATATCGAGCCCGCCGCGAATACCGCTGTCAAACAGAAGAGGCACGCGGCCTGCGACCTTTTCCGCGATAGCTGGTAAAGCCTCAATCGCGGCGGGCGCGCCATCAAACTGCCGTCCACCATGGTTCGAAACCCAAACTGCGTCAGCGCCGTGCGCGATAGCCGCATCTGCATCCGCCGGATCCATCAGACCCTTCAGCACCAAATTGCCATCCCAAGCCGCACGAATTCGGTCGAAATAATCCCAATCGGGGCGACCATCAACGATGTTACCTATCAACTTTGCGCCTTCGCTCATCTGATCAGCAGGGAAATAAGCTTCGAGCGTTTTGAAACGCGGCTGCCCATGTTTCAAAGTCGCCAGCGCCCAGAACGGGCGTTTAGCCACGCGCCACAAGGTTGCGGGGTCCATCTTGGGTGGCACTGTCAGACCTGCCGCAAGTTGGCGTTCGCGACGACTGCCAACGGGAACATCTACCGTAATAATCAGCGTTTTGATACCCGCCGCTTTGCTGCGTTTCAGCAAGTCATCCAACACATCGGCTTCTTTAGGGCAATAGATTTGCATCCACGCATTGGTCTCCGCGCGTTTTGCCACCTCTTCGGGGGTTTCATTGGCGACCATGCTCAGCCCGTATGGGATATTCTTGGTGCGTGCCATGTCGGCCAAAGCCAGTTCCGCTCCCGGCCACATCAATCCGGACATGCCGACGGGCGCAATCCCAAACGGTGCTGAAAACTCCGCCCCCAGAAGGGTGCATTTGATGTCAGGCGTATACCGCCCGCCCATGACGCGAGGCATCAGGTGAACGGCATCCAAGGCAACACGGTTGCGATCAACCAGACGTTCCATGCCTGTGCCGCTGTCCAGATACTCCCAAGCAAAATGCGGGATACGTTTGCGCGCCCGCTCTGCAAGGTGCCAGATCGACGGAAATTGATTTGCGTTATCCATCGGTCAAGCAGGCCCCACTGGAACGCGGTTCGGACCGATATCATCGGGGCGTGCGGCCAGATATCCTTCCAACACCTTGCGTCGGTCGGCGTAGCTTGGGTTTTCGAACACATTCACCATTTCATGGGGGTCGTTGGTCAAATCGTACATCTCGCCATCCCCAGAGCGCATATCCATCGTCAGCTTGTCGGACTTGGTTCGCACGCCGCGCAAGGACAGCGCGACACCCACGCGGTTTGGCAAAAGCTCCCATTCGCACATGGCAAAATCGCGGGTCTCTCCCGTGCCATCAAAGAAGGGACGCAAGCTCTGCCCATGCTGGACCTGCTCTGCCTCAACCCCCGCCAGATCAAACATCGTTGGCCCGACATCCATATTGGAAACCGGTTCATCCACTACCTGACCCGCAGGCACATTGGGGCCTTTGACCAACAACGGAATCCGCAGCAGGCCTTCGTACAGCATGGGCCCCTTCAACACGAGACCATGATCACCCAGCCAATCGCCGTGATCGGCAGAGTAGATGACATAGGTGTTCTCATTCAAACCCGCCTCACGCAGCGTGCTCATGATGCGTCCGATATGGTGGTCGATCAACGCGATCTGGCCGTAGGTATTGGCGATGATCTCTCGCAACTGATCGTCGGTCTGTTGTTCGATCCGCGAATAGGCCTGCCGTATCTTGATCGATTCCGGATCACCCTGCGGTGTGTTTTCAAGCGCGGCCCTATGCCACCACGGGCGGTTTTCCAGATCGCGGGTCCGGTGTTCGGGCAGGTCCACATCCTTTGGGTCGTGTAGGTAGGACCACGGTTCGGGGCAGTCAAAGGGATGATGCGGATCGGGAAAGCTGATCCAAGTCATGAACGGTTTATCAGTGTCACGCCCGTGGTTGATCCACTCAATCGCGCGGTCCGCTGTCCAAGGCGTGTTATGATAGGCCAAAGGGAGCTGACTGTGCCACGTTTGCGCAGCACCCTTAGTGTCGCGCCCGCTCTGTTTGTAAAGCGCGTTCAATTCGTCGCCGCGCCCTGACCCGTAATAGAACCGCTCAAAATGCTGTCCACGCGGGGGCTTTTGTGGCGTGAACCAGTTGTGGCCGTGGATCATCGTCTCGACATGCTGAAAGCCCATGTAAGGCCCGTACCAATCGTCTGCGTAGTCTTCGGACGACAGCACGCTTTCCGGGGTCCCCGTCTTGTGGCGTGCGTCATAGCTGGAAAAATGCGCCTTGCCGAAATAGGCCGTCTCATAGCCTTGCGCACCTAAAGTGCCGGCAAACCCTTT
>CALFSV010000067.1 GCA_937916485.1 uncultured Paracoccaceae bacterium
GTCCTCTCGTAGGCACGACGTGAAGTCATCTTGTTGATATTTTTAGATCCAACTTCCCAAGGTCACCGATCTACCCCACAAAACGTAATGAAGTTTGTGGTTGTGTCACGTCACAGGGTGTCGCAATGCTCACCGCGTCACATCGAACTGCGTCTTTGTATCATTCGGCCACTGTTAACCCTACTCAAAGTAGGGGTTGCTTGGAAGAAGCCAGATTTAAACTTGGACAAGATCAGTGGGCATGGAGTGATCGATTTAATCCTTTTACATTAGCCTAACAGTGCGGTTCGCCTAACCCGCAATAAGTCTTCAAAGCGGCCCGGACCCCAGCGCTCCAAATCAGTTTCAACCAGTCTGAAAACGCCTCTACAAACTGCGGGTGATCTGCGAGATCGCCATAAGTCTGACGCATTTCGAGCCAGACAGCTGGGTTGGATTTCGCGTGCTCGGCCACCTCATATAGCTGATCCCAGAACGGATCGTTTGGTTCGATAAGCGTTCCGTCTTCGCGGATGCCAGCGCACATCCGCGCCCAGAGCGCTTCAACAAGAGCAAGCCCATCCACCGTCCCCCCAGAGGCCAATGCGTCCCGCAAGATCGGCAAAACAAAGGCTGGATGGCGAGAAGAACCATCAAATGCGACCCGGCGTGTGGTGTCCCGAATTTTGGGGTTCGCAAACCGCCGTTCGATCAAAGCGAGGTAATCTTGTGGAGAGATACCTTCAACGCCAGCAACGTAGGGCAGAAATTCCTCGGTTTGTACCTTGTGAAAAAAATCGAAGATTAGGGGGTCTGTCATGCAATCAGCAATCGTTTCAATGCCCAAGACATCGCCAGTATTAGCCAGTACCTGATGCCCAGCATTCAGAATGCGAATTTTCATGCTTTCATATGTGTGCACATCGTCAGTTATTGTCGCGCCAGCGTGTTCCCAAGGTGGGCGACCCGCACAAAATCGATCTTCAACAACCCATTGGCGATAGTTTTCATGGGTGACGGGAACTGCGTCCTCAATACCTATATTTCGGACAAAGGACAGTTCCACTGGCCCCGTCGCTGGCACAATGCAATCCACCATAGCATTGGGAAAACGACCAGTCTCATCAATCCATTGTGCAAGATCTGGGTCTGTCAGTCGCGCCAAAGCAACGATAGTGCTCCGTAAAACGTCTCCGTTGTTCTGAAGATTGTCACAACATTGACCCGTAAAGGGCAGGTGTCCGGCATCCCGCCTAGCGCGATAGGCGGCAACCATTGCGCCAAACGCCGTGATGGGTCGGCCAGGATTGGCAATGTCATGCGCAATATCAGGGTGGCTGATATCAAGATTCCCCGCCTCTGATTGATAATACCCACCTTCAGTGACCGTCAAAGACACAATTCGGATGCGCGGGTCTGACATCGCGCTGATCAACGGCGCGTTTTCGGGGTGAACCTCAACAAAACCAATCATCGATCCGATGACCTCGACCGAGGTGCTGTCTGGGTCCAACTCAACCAGTGTCGTCAGACAGTCCTGCTGCAACAAACGCTCCCGCATGATCGCATCGCAGGGGCGCACACCCGCGCCAATGATGGCCCAATTATGTGCCAGACCAAGCTGCATAAGTCTGTGCAAGTACCATGCCTGATGTGCACGGTGAAAGTTGCCCAAACCTATGTGCACAATCCCCGGAGTGAGCTTTGAGCGATCGTAAGACGGGATCGCCACACCATCAGGCAGAGCCTCAAGCATCGCGTTAGAGAGACTAATTACTGGGTGACTATTTGTTTGATCTGTCATCAGCTCATCCAGCTTCCACCGTCAACATTATAGGTCTGAGCCACAATGTAGGCAGCATCATCACTAGCAAGAAACACAGCCATCCCAGTCAAATCCTTGGCCATACCCATCCGTCCGAAGGGCACCGCTCTACCAACCTCTTTTTTCTTCTGGCCTAGTGGTTTTCCTTCATATTTTGCAAAAAAGGCATCAACACCGTCCCAATGTTCTCCGTCCACCACGCCAGGTGCTATGGCGTTTACATTGATGCCATGCCGGATCAGATTCAAACCGGTCGATTGGGTAAGCGAAATAACTGCCGCCTTGCTGGCACAATAAATGGCTACAAGGCTTTCACCACGGTGGCCTGCTTGGCTGGCCATATTGATAATGCGGCCTTGTATGCCACGTTCGATCATATGTTCAGAAACGGCCTGCAGAGTAAAAAGGGTACCAGCCACATTAATATCAAAAACGCGGGTATAATCCTGTCGTGTGACATCGCTGATCGGAGCCGCCGAGAAGATTGCCGCATTATTGATCAAGATGTCGATTTGACCAAATGCATCTATCGTGGCCGCAACGCCAGCCTCTATACTGGTCTGATCGGCCACATCCATGTGCACGGCAACAGCAGCTTTGCCAATACTCAGTGCTGCAGCCTGAGCAAGCGCGTCATCAATATCGGCGATTGCCACCCTAGCGCCCTCGGCCACATAGGCCTTGGCAAAGGCCAAGCCGATGCCGCGCGCAGCCCCCGTGATTAAGGCAGATTTTCCAGCCAGTCTCATCACGCGATCCGCAGCCCCCCAGCATCAAATCGGTGGATTTCGCCCGTCCTTGGGGTCAAGTGGATCGTATCACCATGTGTCAGGCTCACATCTCCGATGGCACGCACGGTCAACATCTCCGTCAATCCAGTATTGTGGATGTGAAAGAACGTGTCAGAGCCCAAGTGCTCGGCCACTCCCACTGTGCCCTGCCACTGGCCACCACTTTCGACAACATCAATGTGCTCAGGGCGAACGCCAATAGTATGCACATCGTATTTAG